>JAGRAG010000273.1 GCA_020435025.1 Bdellovibrionales bacterium
AACTCCCAGTCCACTTTCTCCCCGAATTGAGACTCTTTCCATTTCCAATAGTAAAGATCAGGATGAATGGGCTCAATTAAGCTCCCCATAAGTAATGAATTTTTCTCGTTTTTTAGCTCTGCTTCACCGAGCTGAAGCAGATAAAGGGTGTGCACTTGCCGATCTCGGTCTTTCCACACTTCTTTTCCCTCTTTAATGTATTTGACTAAATTTTTCTCACTTCCTTCGCTTGCCGCCGCGCTAACAGCTAGCCGAAAAAAAACCGAATCTATTTTCAAAAGCCATTGTTTTTCTGTGATTAACTCAAAAATCGCTTTGCCATTTTTTAAATAAAGTTGTGAACGCGCATATCCCAGTAATAATTTAAAATTATCCGGTTCAATTTTTAGCCCCGCCTGAAATAACTCTGCCGCGATATCGGGAGATTTATAGAGGTGAAATTCGCCTTTTTCGTAATACTGCTGGGTTTTATTTTGATAAAAAATCGATCCCATTCTTTTTGCTAATGCAAGATAAGACGATTTATTTTTATTCGACACGGACTCAGCAGCACTGAGTAAAAGTTCAATGGCTTCGACTCGTTTTTTCTTTAAAAAGAGTTCTTCGGCTCTTTCAGAAAGACTCTCATTAGCGTAGACAAAAGACATCAAAAAAAAAGTCGCGATCAATAACGCGACTTTTTTTTCTTTAACATTAAAAAAACTCATTTTTATAAATCATTAAATCCGGTCATTACAATAGTGATTTTTCCAAACTGACTGGGAGCAATGGTTTTAATCATTCCAGAAATCGGTACTATAGAAGGATTGATCCAAGCCTCAGACTCTTGATTTTGTTGTTTATCGCGAATTCGTGCATAAATGCAATCAAAAGTTCCAGCGGGAACAGTAACATTAGATTCCTTCATCTCAACGATTTCCATATTGTTTGGATCGGGTAATTGTTGCTCTTGTCCATTTGCAATAATCTTAAGGACACGGCCATCTACTTTGCTGAATAAAATCTCAATTTTTTGTTGTCCCATAAAACCAAGATCAACATCTTGGTGAACCCAGAACCCTTCGTTGTTTTCTGTTTTCACTTCCATGCGCATTTTGCCTTGGATAAATCCCATATCTAAACTGTAATCGATGGCTTCACCAATTTTCCAGTCCAGACCAAAAGGGCCGACTTGGGCCATAGTGGCTTGTTGTAGCTCATTCACGTTTACCACGTTCATAATAGGGTTAGAAGCAAACGCTGAGATTCCTAATAAAATTACTAAAGATGTGACCATTCCTTTGATCATTTCTCCTCCTTGGTTTCTTAATGAAATAATGGTTTCACCATCTTTGTAAGACAGCAAGCAACTCGGCCAATGACTGGCTGCGGAAACAAGGATCTAGACGAATGTCTAAATAAGAATATTTCCGGGCATCGTCCTTAAACGAGGACGTCTAGTGCTCGTACCATGTTCTCATAATAAAAATGTCGTTGGAATTAGATGCTGTCCCATTGAAACCAGTAACAATTATTTTTCCCATTGGGTCAAATTGCATTCCCCTCGAACTAACACTTGTTCCTCCTGAAATTGTCGTAAACTCTACCCCAGAAGTTCCAAATGAACTATCTAACGTGCCGTCATTTAAAAGTCGGATAAGAGCCACGGCGGGGTCCGTACCGTTATTTGAAGACAACAGCACTAGAATGCGACCAGATTCATCTACCATAATGCCGGTTGAGCCATCTACCTTGTCGGCACCATTTCCCGAATCCCACTGAAAAACTCCTCCTGTTCCAAATGTTGGATCAATGGCTCCATCTGATTTTTCAAATCGAATCACATAGGCGTCCATATCAACTCCGTTATTGACTCGCCCTAACAGATAAAGTTGTCCATCATATTCAATTAGATCATCAGCAAAATCTGCTGCAGTGGTGTTGACATCAAAAGTTTTTGTTCCTCCCGTTCCAAATCCTGGATCATATGCTCCGGTGTTATCAAGCTTAATGACATAACTTACCTGCTGAGTGGTTCCGTCAACAAATACATGACCTGCAAAATAGATATTGTCACTGCTATCAACATGAACACTTAAGGCCTGAGCATTGGTTCCAAGACCCAGCACATCAATTTGTCTAATCCCTGTTATGTTAAAGTTAGTGTCTAAGACTCCGGCTGGCGTTAGTCTGCCAACAACAACTGTATTGGTCGTATCATCGATAAAACCAACAAAAACAATATTGCCTAAACTATCAAAGGCTATTTCTCTAACTTCTTCTGCTACTCCTCCAGGAGACTCTGCATGGATAAATACGCCCGCCGTTCCAAACGTAGGATCTAAAGCTCCGTCTGGAGTTAAACGCAAAATACAAAAATCTCCACTGGTACCAGGCATCTGACATTTGCCGCCGATCACGAGACGACCCTGACTATCTAGTAAAAAACTTCTTGATACTTCCGTTCGTCCACTGTTGTCATATTGAAACACTCCACCCGTAGCAAAAGTTGTATCCAAAATTCCACTTGAACTATATTTCGAAACTAAAATATCGTTTTGGTTTACCGGTCCCATATAAGAGTGACTAAGAACGTAGTAGTAACCTTGGGAATCAACCAACACGTCTTTTCCTTGTTCGTCACTTGTTAGGTTCGGTTGCCAGCTCAAAAATCCTTCTGTACCAAATGTTTTATCTAAAACTCCTGCTTGAAATACTTCAAATGTCAGAGTTTCTGTCTGCCCCTCAGAATCTGAGACAAGGACTTTGCCGACCTCGGGAGCACCTGGCGCTGTAAACACCCCGGAACTACTTACCGAACCCGCACCACTCAACACAGAGAAAGTATAGGGTGCCTTTCCGCCCATTACTGTAATCGATTCGCTTCCATTCGGCGGAACAAATTTTTGGTACGTTATGTTGAGTGCTCCAATGCTGCTATCTCCGAAAACTCCCCGAAGTCGATTGTCCGAAGTGCAGCCAAAAATTAAAAAGCCCAAGCAAATCAAACTTAAATTTAAGAATCTCCATAAATTTAATTTCACAAACGCACCTTATTTGAGACGTATCGGCAAATATACAGCTAGGCGTAAGTCCGTTTAATCTATTTATATGGATTTTAACATCTCTCTTTTTTCAGCAGCTTATCTCTGCCATTTTTATAAAACGGTGGTCTTCCCTTCGCGTCCATGTTCTTTAAGAATAAAAAACTGTATAGAATATTTTAGTGATCACTTTTTCTACAACATTTAGCTTTCTGAGTCTTTTTAAGCGTTTGCTCTCTTCTTAAAATAGAACATGGCATTTTTTGATCACTCGTTGCATCGTATCAGCATGAAACACCTTTAGTACTTAAAATGACTACACTTTTTATGCTCCTTATTTTTGTTTTTGGCTAGCTTTTTGAATGTAATTTCAAAAGTACATTTTAAGGGGGCAGGGATAGTGAACGTATTCAGAAAAATTTTATGCATTTTAAAAATGAGCGCCCCGCTACCCATCTCTCTCATCCTCCTAATATTTATTTCCGGCTGTTCAAAAATGGGTGCCGCCATTCCTGAATCCGAGTCTCTTAATTCACAAATTGCCGCGAGTAAAATTACTGCCAACTGTGGCGATGCAATGGAGTCAGCTTGGTACCAATGTCGACCGACTATGGATAAGCAGTATGATGTGACCGATGTATATGCGGAAATAAGAAGTTCAAATACCTGCTCCTTCCTACTAGTAAAAAATGGAGCCGATAATCAGGGGACTCCACAAGCACGGGTTCAAGGTACACCCTCGATTTCCGATGTCGGTGAATGCGTGGTTTCTTTTAGGTTGAGACGATACAGAGACCATGCCGAAGTTTTTAAAATTTGGCAAAAAATCAATGTGCAGGCCGCCGGAGGATCCGATGGCGGAGGGGTTGTTGATGGTGGCAATAACGACGGAGGCGGTACTGACAATGGAGAAGGAGCACCTGATCCTCTACCGAGCCCCGAACCAAAAGACTATGCCTTTTATCGCTCCATGGGCTTTGTAAATGTAACAGAGTTTGGAGCCACACCCGACGATGGAAAACTAGACACTCAAGCCATTCAAAATGCTGTTAACTACGCTTTTGAAAATAGCTTGGTCGTATATTTTCCATCTGGAGAATTTCTCGTTGATAAAACTATCTATATGCGACAAAAAGATAAAAACGTCACTTCCGACTACAACCGCACTCGCGTAGGTCATTTTTTAATTGGTTCCTACCAAGGGGCGCGACCCGTGATTCGGCTGAAGGATGGTGTCTTTAATAGCTGTACTGGAAATTGTGTGACTTCGCCTTCGATTTCTATGCCAGGAACAAAAATTTGTAAGGTCACAACTCCTACGGCCATCCAAGCCGTCTTTCATTTCTATAGAGATCACCACGGCTGTACAAAAGAGACTCAGGGACCTGAATTTAACAATGGGGCCGACCATTGGAATGCCGTTGTTCGAAATATTGACTTCGATTTGGGAAAAAACAATTCCAGTGCCGCTGCTATTCGTATGCTTGCAGCAGAGGGGTCGACCATTCAAGAAGTTAAGATAATGGCTCACGGAGCCTTTTCTGGAATTTATAGGTTTCCCTCAAGTGGTGGTAGTATTAATAACCTCGAAGTCATCGGTGGCAAACACGGAATATTTGCTGACAATGGGCGTGGGGGCGTTTCCTTGCTAAACAACATCACTCTGTCCGAGCAGACTTCTACTCCCTTGCTAATAAATACAATTTACCCTACTACAATAGTCGGCTTAAAGGCGACTCTCAACAATGTTTCTCTTTTAGATCGTTCGAACAACTATATACATATAACCAAAAACCATATCGCACTTATCGATGGTCAAATCGAGTTTGCAAACAACTCCAACAATAGACCGGTGATTCAAAACGACTTCAGATCTATTTATCTAAAAAATGTTTTTGTTAAGGGCGCTTCAACAATTGTTAATAGCACGTCAAATAACAAAAAGCTGCTTGCCTCGAATTCATCAACTTGGACGAGAGTGAATGAATATAGTTACGCGGGAACATTTAAAGACATTTCCCAATTTGGCGAGTTCGGAAAGCTTGTTAACGGGGCTAAAACTGATAGTGATTATTTTTTAATAAATACCTCTAACAAAGGGCTTACCACAAGTAATGTCACGCTCTCGCAAACGGTTGCCTCCCCACCAGAGGATCTTATTTCTAAACACCAATGGACAGATCAACTCTGTAATCTTGAGGACAGCCAATTTATTGATGTAAGAGACTACGGTGCGACTCCAGACGACAACAAAGACGATTCTCAAGCCATTCAAGACGCCATCGACAACGCACCAAGCTTTGGGAATAAGGTCTATTTACCCAAAGGAACCTATAAGATCTCAAGGACTCTACAATTAAAATATAATACTCAACTCTGTGGAGCTTCGCGCTTTAACACCATCCTGAGTACAGATGGGTGGACTCCTTCTTCAAATACTCCCGTAATCCAATCCAACGGATCTGCTGGCGCCCGATCCACCATCTCTGAATTTAAAATCGAGTTATTCAATCAAAGAATTTATGCCTTAAGATGGATCTCAGGTAGAGATTCCATCGTGAAAGATGTCTGGGTTTTCACAATGAATGCGTGGACGAACAGCGACACTATAGGAAGACAACGGATGATTATCACTGAAACAGGTGGCGGAAAATGGTATAACATTTTGGGACAAGTTGGCGGAAAACCTCAAGAGCACTCGCAAACTCGACACTTTCTCGTAGACGGCACTTCGGAGCCCTTAACTTTTTATTATTTCCACAATCAATATATCACTCCAGTAAGAGCGCCGATGAGTGAAATCAGAAATTCATCGAATGTGACTATTTTTGCTGGAAAAAATGAGATTGCATTAGATATCAAACTGGCACCCGATAGCAGCGGTAAAATTGCTCTTCCAAAGGGAACGTGGCCGATTGTGATGGGGATTTACAACTCAGACAATATTAATATTTTTGGAACAGAAGGACTCGCGCAAGTAGATGCCAATCGTGCATGGTTTGAACTAGAAAATGTTACAAATACTACTATCGTCAATGTCGGGCGTAGAAATCGTACCACTGGAGGGGCTTATCATTATGCCCCAGAAGAATGGTCTTTTGTTAAAGAAACTAAAAATGGCGTGACTCGATCGATCAATGCCAAGGGCTTTATGGGGCTGTTTAAAAGGGACGATTGATTAGCGGAGTTGGATAAAATATCCAAGAAGTCTAAGTAAATTTGCTTTGTGATGTTTCTCAAAGGACAGGTCCAAAGATAAACTTATTTTAGCTCACTCACTAGTACTTGTCGAGGCTTACTCCCATTTGCGGGGCCAACAACCCCTTCTGCTTCGAACATCTCTATCATTCTAGCAGCCCGTGGATAGCCCAAGCGAAATCTTCTTTGTAACATTGAAGCACTCACTGTTTTCTGTGTGGAGACAAAGGCTAAAACCTCATCATATTTTTCATCAAACTCATCTGTCTCTTCAGAATCGAAAGCCACACCCTCTCCACCCACATCATAACCTCCACCAGAACCTTCTAGAGCTCGCATCGCAAGAAGGTCATATTCGGGCTCTCCTTGATCTTTCCAAAATTTTGTAATTTCAGAAATCTCCTGATCGGACAGCCACGGACCATGATGCCGCTCTGGTTTAGAAACCCCTGGCGCAAGAAACAACATGTCTCCGCGGGTGAGTAGACGTTCTGCCCCCGATTCATCAAGGATGATTCGTGAGTCCATCTTTGAAGCTACTTTAAAACTAATACGACCTGGGATGTTAGTTTTTATCAGACCTGTGACGACATCTTTTCTCGGGCTTTGCATCGCTAATATCAAGTGAATTCCACAAGCTCGAGCCATTTGTGCCAATCTAACTATAGAGCTTTCGACATTGTTTTTGTCGACAGCCATCAAGTCACCAAACTCTTCCACCACGATCGTGATATAAGGCTGAGGAGAATAATAATAGTCTTCCAATCTTTGCGCGCCCTCTAAGCTCTCATTCCACTCTTCATGTTTTTGAGCTTCTGCAACAGGGAGATCCCCCACCGTTTTGTTATAAGTCTCTATATCACGAGCCTTAAACTTTGCCATCGATCGATAACGTTTATCCATTTCTTTGATTGCCCATTTAAGTGCCGTAACTGCTTTTTTAGTTTCACGAATCGGGGGCATAACCAAATGGGGAAGATCATTAAAGACTGCAAGATCCACCTGTTTTGGGTCTATCAAAATAAGCTTAAGCGTTTCGGGGGAGTGTCTAAGAAGTAGCCCAGTTAGTATTGATACAACAAAGACCGATTTTCCTGATCCCGTCGAACCCGCAACCATAAGATGGGGCATTTTCCGTAAATCAACTACACACTTGCTGCCGTCTGCCTTTGTACCAACGGCTATTGGAAGCTTGACTTTGTTGTCCCAAAAATCGTCGGAGGCAACGATGTCTTTTAAATAAACGGTTTCTCGTTCCCGATTAGATGTTTCAATTCCTACAACATCTCTTCCTGGAATAGGAGCTATTATTCTTACAGACTCACTGCTCAGTGCTAATGATAAGTCATCGGCGAGGTCTGTGATCTTACTGATCTTAATATCTATGTCCGGTTTAAACTCAAAAAGAGTGATGGCGGGTCCCGGTTTAGCTCCTACAACATTTCCTCTCACCGAAAACTGCTCTAACTTATTCGTGAGAAGCCCGGATTTTTTGCGAATCTCTGCGTCGTCGACCCGAGCCACTCCGTAAGGAGGATCCTCCATCAGTTCGATATTGGGTAGCTCCCAGTTGTTAATTCTTCTTTGCACTTTCTTTGATAGGCTGACTTTTCTTTTTTTATCTTTCTTTTTGCGAAACAAGGAAAGTTGTGGCTTTTCGACGTCCTCTTCAGTTTCGTCCTCTTCTAAGCTGTCCAAGACCTCTATTTCTTCACTCTCTGAATCATCGTCTTCTTCTTCCAAATCCTCTTCTTGGTTTTCCTGTGCAATTTTAAAAAATGACTTATTCTCAATAATAGGACCTTTTTCTTCTTTTGCCTTGCGACTTGTTAACGAGCCCGTCGCTAAAGCCAGTTGTTGGAATGGGAAAAGAAGCCACTTCAATTTTTCTACAAAGAAAAATAAACTCGATTTGAGGTTCTCATAAAGAGTACTGAGTGCTTCTTTT
>JAGRAG010000274.1 GCA_020435025.1 Bdellovibrionales bacterium
AAGGATTAACAAACAAAAGGGAAGGGCCCGGCGGGAGAAGGAAGAAACCCGAGCAGTAGCCAACCCGCCCCAAGAGACAGTTTGGCTTGATTTGTTAGAAAAAAAAAAAAAAAAAATTGATGAAAGCTTAAGCAACTTATTTGGACACTTTGTCTCGACAAAAATCATTTACCAAAAAGCGCTTTCTCTGAAGGCAAAAGCCTTTGGTGAGATTCGTTCCACACTGTAAACAAATTCTCACATATGCATAGCGTTAAAGGACTGCAATATTGACTCTTTGTAGGAACTCTCCTAGCTTTGCCAGGTTTTCTAACCTGTCGGGGAGTAGCGCAGCTTGGTAGCGCATCTGTTTTGGGAACAGAGGGTCGCAGGTTCAAATCCTGTCTCCCCGACCAATTATTCTACAAAATTTTATTTGTAAACAATTGGAATCACGAAGGAAATTTAAATTAAGCACTAAAATTGAGTGGAGATTTTGTAGAATTGTAGAGGACGTAAATTTGAGTAAAGAAATAAAAATAAAACTTAGAGCTACTCAAATTGATTTCATCTCCACCGCACTCACTAAATTTATAAATAAATGCCCAATGAGATTCTCTGAACCATCTATTAAAGATGATGTTTTAAGAATCGATCCACATGATTTTCTAGAGTTAATTCATTACATTGAGAAGAATTTTGAGAATGAATTGGAAGTTCAGAGGTTGAAGAAGATCGCAAATGACTTTCAAGCATCTGAACGACCTTTAATGGAGGTGTAATGGGATTATCTACTGATAAAATTGAACGAAATATTTTAAGGTTTCTATTCGATTCGGTAAGCTCACTCGACCCCATAGATAATTCTGTTAGCGACACTAAAATCATTAGAGACACTCAAAACAAACTGAAAAATGCTCTCCGAGGAGCAAAGCAAAGGTGTACTTGCGCTAAACGTACTTGGGGAGGCCCTTGTGAAGTATGCCAAACTAGTGATAATGAGTTGGTTCACTTGAGAAATTTTTATCGTGTTATTAAGAAAGCTAAAAAACACCAAATGACAACTGAAGAAATTCAAGAGTTTGTTGAAAATACAAGCAATAAGTTGTAAAAATACTCAAAGTTTTAGGAGGGGATTAAATGCCAGACATATCAACAGTATCAGCACTACTTACCTCTGCTACATCAGCTCTTGAAATTGCAAAACTCATTAAAAATAGTGACTTGTCATTAAAGGACTCTGAACAAAAACTTAAACTTGCGGAACTAATTGAAGCACTCGCAGATGTAAAAGTTAACTCTGCAGAAGTAAAACAAACTCTTCTTGAAAAAGATCAAGAAATTCAGAGCCTCAAACAGCAATTAATTTTAAATAGTGAAATCGTATATGAAAAACCATATTACTGGACGTTGAAAGATGATCACAAGGAAGGCCCCTTTTGTCAGCAATGTTATGATAACGAAAGGAAATTAATTCGTTTACAAGGTGGCAATCGAGATACATGGCTGTGTATGACATGTAAGAACACATATTATGGGGATAACTATTCTCCACCTAAAGTGACTCGTGTACAAAGTCGTGGAAGTAATGGCTGGATGGGAAATTAATAATGAAAAGAAAAATCCTAACAAAAATTCAGCTAAAACAAATTGAAATTGAGATTGATAAAATCAATGCTCGTGCTGAGTCTTTAGATCCAGAAAATCCTTTTGATGCTGAACTTCTCTATAACGATGATCTTAAATTAGATGAATACATCAAAATTCTAGAGACCTCATACAAATTCACTAAGATTAAAGAGTCAGGACTCGTACTAGTTAACTAACTTTCTTTTTTGATATTTTTTTCTTTGTAGCCTTTTTCTTTTTAGACCTTTTAGCTTTTTCAATAACACTAAATATTTCAGTTAAAGATGGCTCTGAGTGTAGCAATGACAAAACGGAAGATTCACTTTTCTTATTCACTAACATAGAAAAAACTTGGTCAAGCAATGGCACAAATGACATGTCACCATCAACTATTAAATTCACGACTTCAGCAACAATATTCTTAATTTCATCGGAAGCATAGGGTACCACAAGGTCTTTAATATATTTTGGGAACGCAGCACTAGTTACACCCCCGGCTTGCTTTAATTCACTATCTGCTACCTTTGCAGCAACCAGACTATTTAGGTAAGCTAAACTAAACAAAATATCGAGATTACTAGTTGTACTCTTGGGGACCAATACTGAAACGTCAGTTTTAGTTATTAATTTTGTATCACTTATCAAACTAGCTGATAACCTTTCTCTCCCACGAGTCATTCGGCCCATAAATATTTTATATTTTGCAGAAAAATATCTTTCTGGCTTA
>JAGRAG010000275.1 GCA_020435025.1 Bdellovibrionales bacterium
TTTTTTGAATAAAAAAAAAAAAAAACTTGAGAATTATATTATTTTTTTTTTTTTTTTACTTTTGATTTTTGATATCTCTTATTTGCTTCATAGTGATGCCTAGACTTTCTAGAGATGAAATGTCTATTTCACTATAATCTTCGTAAATTTCTTCTGCCTGGTTAGTAGAGTTAGTTATATTTTTTTCTCTTATTAACTTACTAGAGTCGGTTGTTATCCGTTCTGTTATCTGTTCTGATATCCATTTGTTATCTCTTTCACCCAGAAGCAATTGTTGATAAACCTGCCTTGAGAGGCCAAACTTGGTCCATCCTCCCCGCCCCTTTTTGCTGTCTACACGGCGTACAAAGCCTTTTTTAATAAGTCTATGAACAACCATCTTTGCTACTTGGGCAGAGGTTTCTAAGCGAATACGAAGGGACTCATTATTCAGCGCCGGGGTGATTAGAGCTCCAGAATTTTTACAGTCAGAAAAGATAATAAGAAGCAATTTCAATTCATGTCCGACTAAGGTATCAACTTCTAAATTGGTTATCCAATTGTTATCTGGGTAGTTATCTGTTTGATACTCATTTGTTAACCTAGTGCTATCTATTTGATATCCTGATGTTAACTGATTGCTATCTGTTTGATACTCATTTGTTATCGATTTGTTATCTAATTGCTTCTCATTTTCTGTTATCTTTTTGTTATCTGTTTTAGAAATAGATTCCTTAATTTTATCAGATGATTCTGTTATCTGTTTGTTATCTAATTCAGCTGTTTCGTCTTCTTTTGTTATCTTTTTGTTATCTATTTTATCGACGACAACCTTTGTTGAAGGTGCAGATGAATAAAAAGATTCTGTTATCTTTTTGTTATCTGTTTCTCTGGGGAGATCGCTGTTTGTAGTTATCTTTTTGTTATCTATTAAATGGGAAGTAGTTGCCTCTAGTGTTATCTTTTTGTTATCTAAAGATTCAAACGGCTTTTCTTCTTTTGTTATCTTTTTGTTATCTTTATTTGTAATTAACTTATTGATATCATTGGAACTGCTAATCGAATCCTGATATCTATTTGTTATCTTTTTGTTATCTATTTGTTGTCTGTTTACTGTTATCTTTTTGTTATCTGTTTCTGGAGAATCAGTATTTTGAGTTGTTATCTTTTTGTTATCTAATAGACTTTCTGGATTTCCATATTCTGTTATCTTTTTGTTATCTATTATTTTAACCGACTCATGAGAATCGCTCATTTCGGATTTATGTATGCCCTTGGTAGGGCTCATGTCATTTGCCCCTGCGGAACCTGCTGAGGGCTCTAAAGGTCTGTCAATAGACTTCGTAGAAGTTTCTTTGAAACTAGACTCTTCGGATTTGTTATCTATTTTGTTATCTATTTTTTCACTATCTGAGGATGATGACTCGGGTGCTGGAGATGCACCTTTAGACTTCTGCCGTTCGTTCTCCACGGCGACAGTCCAGGGACGAGCTTTTTGCTTTCGTTTGAAAGAGCTCACCTTTTTGCTTTTTAGCAAGTCGTTTAAATCAGCCATCTAAATAATCGTCTCTATCAAGTTCTCAAATGCATAATGTCACGTGCAAGCACGTCTAAATCTTCCTTAGCTACCGTTCGTTTCTTGGGCATCTCAAAGACACTCACTCCATGCCCTGTTGAATTTGGTATTTCTGAATTTTCGCGAATATAACAACTCATAAGTTGATCTGGGTAATTTGCTTGCAGCTTTAACAGTTGCTCCACAGACAGCTTTTTACGAGCGTCATAGCGGTTTAATAGGATTTTAATTTCCACATTGGGATTGAAGGGTTCTTTCAGTTCATTGAGTTCTACGAGCGTTTTTTCAACCCCATCGATACCGTACCGATCCGGTGCTGCTGGTACAATCACCAAATCAGAAGCACAAAATGTACCCGTATTAATTCCAGAAAATCCAGGGGCACAATCTATTATGATGTAATCGTAAAAATTGCGAACTTCATCTAAGTACTTATTTACGGTACTTTGTGCCGGTGTCTTTCTATACCCTTCAGAAATAATGCTTTCTAAAACAGAGTTATTTAAATTTGAAGGAATCAGGTGAAGGGTGGAGGTGATCGGTTTGATGAGATCCGTAATAGACTCAACATCGCCCTTCAGAAGATCTGCCCAAACAGGAATTTCATCAGAAATCAGCTTGTGAGCATTTTCATCATTTGCAAACCCTAAAGTGATGTGTCCTTGCATATCTAGGTCTATCACTAACACTTTAGCTCCATACATATTGGCTCTAATAGCTAAAGAGTAGGCGAGGCTGGTTTTGCCTACCCCTCCCTTACAGCATTGAAAGGAGATAACCTGATGCTCGTATTTTATGTTTTTCTCTTCAAAGATCTTGCGAACATCTGGAGAGGGAATCACATAGGATTTCTTTTGATGGCGTATACCTAGCTTTTCTTTTTTAAGCTTCTGATATACACCTTGAACTGAAATTTGTAGTATATCTGCCAATTCATTAGCATTTAATGAATACTCCTCATCTCTAAAATATCCCACAAAACACCTCACTTTAATAAAAAAGCTAATCTAGACAGTTTTATTAAAGGGTGACTGCTTTGTTTTGTAAACGGAAATCGGAAAAAAATTCCTAGGCCTGTGACTAACGACTAGTTGTGTCGTTCTTGCCGCAAACTAGCAATAGATAGGCTATTTGGCGCCATGCCATACCGTCAATCCGAGGAAGAAACTGAGTTGTTTAGAAAATAAGAAGGGACAGCGCTGGATGAACAAGATGGACTAAAGAACGGAGTTTTCCACAATTTTTAGAATGCGCTGAATTAAAAAGGTCAAAATTTTTGCGAGTATTATAGGCAAAAAGCACCTGGCAGTTGTCAGATTTGTTTGGGCAAACTTAAATAATATCTCAACTCGAAGAGTCCGTCTAAGGGAGTGGGTCTAGTTTTTTGTTGCTAGACCCCAAGCAAAATTGTGAAGCTTTTTTCCAAATGGATAACAGAGCCAATTTGTCCTAAAAATAGATAACAAATCAAATAAGTTATACAAATTAAGGCTCACATCCAGATGGTTACTTCAATAGATATTCGAAAAAAATGAATTCCATTTCTATTTTTCCGACGAATCTTTTGTCGTGTTGATTTCGGACTCTAGGGATTGAAGAGCACTTTGAATGGTCTGAACATCTCTCGCGAAAAGGACTTTTGTGACGTTTAAATTGTTTAAATGCAAAATGGTGACCGCTTCACTTTGAGAAGGAAAAACTTTCGTTTTGTCGGGTTCACTTTCTAAAAGTACGGAGTAATTGTATTTTTTCATTTTTGGCAAGGCAAACCAGCTATATATAAAAGAAGGCATCCCGCTAACGTCGGCTATATAAAATATGGAATGTTTTAGTAAGTAACCGGTCTCTTTTTCTTTTAGAACCTCTGTAACTAACTTGTTAGCACTCTTTTCTTTTGAAAAAAGAATCATACGAAGGTCAGAGGTGAGTGTGTGTGGTCGATCGAATTGATCCTTTAAAGTAAATGCGGAAAGGGTCGGGCTTTCAGAAGGGGGTTCAACGGATTCTTGTGCAAAAACAGGAAAGGCTACGAGAATAACTAGAAAAAATGATAACACAAATGTCTCCCTATAGACGAATGGGTAGGTGGATTTCAGTAGAAAGTTGAGTTTCCTCTACTGAGTCTGGTCGATTGTTGTACACCTCGTACATAGGTAGATCTTTACGGACCTTTTTCTTTAAAGCACGTTGGGCACTCATCACTGTGGACCAGGCGTTACTTAAATAACGGTATGGACCAATGTGGTCAACTACTAATGATTTATGTCCGGGAAGAGAGCCCGTCTCATAGTTTGCAGTTTTGTTGTTTAAAGAGTGAGTGTATCCGTAAGCTGCCGTGTAATCACAAATGCCAGATGCAAAATCAAATTTTCGATAGAGTGAAAGATACTTGTTTGGCTGAGGTATTTCGTTGCTATCAAGGCTCTTTTGTAAAGCCTCAAAGTCTTTTTGCATATTCTGTCCGAGCTCTTCAATTTTACAGGTCCGATTGCGCCCTATATACCATAGGGGATCTTGATCGGCTTCCCCTTTCAAATGCGACTGTGTGGGCACCTGTCCTGTCTCGCAAAGCTCTTTTAACATCAACAAGCCCCTTTCAAAGTCCTTTCCAACATAAACTTGCATCATTTTTTTAAGGAAAAATACGAAGATGGGTAGGGAGCCTTTCATGTGCCAGTTGACGGTCACGGAGCCTTTTGAGCCTGAGCTACAGGTAAATCGAACGTCACTATAACTTTTCCAAGGCTTTAAAAAGTAAAGATCACAATCAAAAGTATCAGCATGATCAATAGCTCGTATCTCCAGAGACCCAGAACCGATTCTGTGTCCACTCCATGTCTGTTTGTGACCCGTCAGATGTGGGGGATTTTCAACTGTCACCTCGCATTCGGGTTCTAGACAAAGCCAAGGGGACCACTTTCTCCAGTTATCAAAATTGGTCAGAAGTTTGAAAATCTGATCTTTAGAGCCGTCGATCTGAATCGACTTTTCAACGACAAAAGGTAATGAAAACATCCCGATCTCCTCGTTTCTATCAAACAATTATGTTGTGTGTACTAAAATAAATTTTCAATTGCTTGGAAAGCCCCCACTTTTCCCAATCTGGTGCAACGGTTCGAAGTGAGGATTTTTTTGGGTCGAGGGCAAATATATTGCCACTGACTTTGTGGGCTTTGTCCCCAGAGGTTGTAATATAAAATTGACTTCGTGAACGATCGAGAGATGTCCCGGTAGCTGCTGTTTTTGTCTGAAAAGCAGCGACAAATCTGTGTTCTTTGTAATTCCAAAGTGAAACAAACCCATCTTGATGAGTGACAGATGCTAAGTTCTTTTGCGTATCCAAGGAGACACTATTGGTTCCTGATAGGAATTTCTTAGGGGCTATAGGATCTCCAGCTCCTTTAGTCTTGTTTGTAGAAATAAGAATACGGTTTGATTGGCGGTTATAAAACATCACTGAGGCTAAATCTTTAGAGTGGCCAAATTCGCTTCCGGCTAAAATGACATCTAGTGTAGGGGCTAGAGCGAGGTGTCCAATATTTTTATCGACATTTGCAAATGGAATCTCAGTCTCTAACTTTGAAGATTTCAAATCGTAAATTATCAAAGAAGCTTGTCGTTTTTGATTTTTTAAACCTCTGTGATATTTTATCAACTGCTCATCTCTTTTACTGAAATCACCATTAGCAATGTACAAAAAACGACCATCCGGACTAAGGGCAAGATCGTGAGACCTGGCACCAAGTCCCGGTAGGATGCCCAGAGGTTTAAAAGTCTTTAAATCTCGGATCACGACGTCTGTGCGAGGATGAGCGTAAGTTCCTTCAGTGGTATACAAACAGTTTCTCTGTTCATCGACGACTCCATGCCCATAGAAATAACCTAGGTGACTTTTGAATGAATCCACAACTTTTTGGTCGCTGGTATCGACAAAGGCCATTTCCTTTCCATACTTTGGGAGTACGGCCATAATATGAGGTTGGGTTTTAGCCGGGGACAATGTGCTATGACCTTGAAACTCCAAAGGGGTGACTTTTGCAGTTATGGTATCAAGGTCAAACTGAAAGAGCCCTGTTCGCATATTATTTGCTTCTGAATAAAAAGCTGGCGCGAGAAGAAGCCCTTTTCTGGTTTCTTCTAAAGCTATGAGCTCCCACGGTCTAAAAAGGAGAGAGGTGCTGGTTAGAGAAAT
>JAGRAG010000276.1 GCA_020435025.1 Bdellovibrionales bacterium
CTTACATCCAAAAACTTGGAGCTCTTAACACGACACTTTTAAAAAAAATTGCCCGAAACTTTCAATCCCCTTATACTGATGCTCGCAATGCTTCAAGATTCTCCGATGGGCAACAAAGCCCGTTCACTCCTGTTTTTAAGACAATCGGGATTTCAAGTTCCCGAGTTTTTTGTCATTGATCCCGATCAACTTCCTGATGAATCCACTTTGATGCAAAAAGTGGAAAACATTGGTGGCTTTCCCGTCGCCTGCCGTTCTAGCTCTAACGTTGAAGATCTGGACACGGCCAGCTTCGCTGGCCTATATGAAACCTATTTAAATGTTCCAACACTGAACGATTTGTTACAGAAAATTAAACTTTGTACAGATGCTTATTATGGAGACAAAGTTCAAAGTTATCTTCGTCAGAAAAACATTAACGTTGAGTCTCAAAAACTTTTTTTGATCGTTCAAAAGATGGTGGATGTTGCTTGGTCTGGAGTGACGTTTACCCTAAATCCTCTTTCTGGAAATGAAAATGAAACTTTAACTGAATATCACAATGGACTTGGCGAAGACTTGGTTTCCGGTCGTGTCCAACCCCGTTCTTGTCTTTTTAATAATCAGACGGGGGAAATCGTAAAAAATAAACCTCACATCTCTGATAAGATACCCACCGAGCTATTATCGGATATTTCTGAAAGTGCACTTAAAATTCAATCTCTCAAACACTTTCCCCAAGATATCGAGTGGGCGATCGGCAAAGATCAAAAAATCTATTTTTTGCAAACCCGAAATATCACCCAGTTTCAGTATCGCCAGGATGTGGCCGAACACACCAATTCGGACTTTCGAGACGGAGGAGTCTCGGCACGAGTTTGCACTCCTTTGATGTATTCCCTTTATAGAGAATCGATGCAAGAAAGTATGCCTCGGTACTTAAAAAGCATAAAAATTATACCGAAAAAAACCGAAGAACAATGGATAAATTTTTTCTACGGACGCCCTTACTGGAATTTAGAAGCAACAAAAATGGCCTTAGCGAAAATTCCTGGCTTCAGTGAAAAAGACTTTGATAGAGATCTAGGAATTACAAAAGACTACACACAAAAAGCTCCGCTACAAACGCCAACGAATCTTGTCACAATAGCCAAAGCTCTTCCCGTGGTTTTTGCTCTGAAGAAGGCTTATAATAAAAACATTCAAGAAACCGATGAATTTTTTGAAGACTTACCAAGACGAGAGGCAAAGTGGAAGCAGGACTTAAAATGGGGAGCTTCTTTAGAAGATGAATCTTTTTTTAAACTATACTACGATTTTATGGTCCAGGAGTATCTCACTGTCGAACGGCTTTACTTTACGACTATCTACAATAACTCCAATGCGCAAACAGAGTTTAAATCTTATTTGAGTTCTCTGGAACCAGACATACAGGCCTCTTATACGGATTTAGTTATTGGCCTTGGAAATGTCACCCATATGAGCGTCCAAAAAGGACTCGACCGACTGGTTGGTCTGCTCCGGAAAGAAAATAGCTCTTTAGAAGATCCTCGTTTCCAAAACGCGTTTTTACAATTTTTAGAAGAAAATTACTTTCATGCTGATGAAGAGCTAAACCTTCTCTGCCCCCGTTGGCGCGAACGCCCAGATACGGTAAAGGTTATTTTAAAGAATTTAATTAATACTCCCAATGCTCACCGGTCTCTTAGTGAGATTGAACAGCGCCAAGAACAGGTATTACAGAGGAACATAGCGAACTTAGAATCTCAAATTAAAGACAAGAAATCTTTCTCCTTTTGGCACTTGTCCCGCTTCCACAAGAATCTCCAGTTTGCGCGAAGGTATCTAAGGCGACGTGAAGAGATGCGGGAAGCGAGCAGTAAATGCTATTATTTTGTTAGATCGTTTCATGTTGAACTGGGACGACGCCTGACCGAACTCCATATGATTAAAAATTCCGATGACGTCTTTTTTCTAGATATTCTCGAATTGCTAGAATTTGCGAGGTCTCCGTTTTTATCTGAACACGAAAGTGAAAAGCTGCGTTTTAAAATCTACCGCCGAAAGCTTCTCTTTGACGGATACAGAGATTTTCAAGCCCCCAACGAAGTAGGAGCCTCTATCATTAACTCCAAACCCAATCGTCACTCTGAAGTCGTTGACTTGCTATCAGGAACTGGTTGCAGTCCCGGAGTTGTTGAGGGAAAGGCACGTATCATATATGACCTTAAGAATATATCCCTTATAGAGCCTGGTGAAATTTTGGTGACTCGCTTTACGGACCCAGGATGGACTCCCGTGTTTAGCATTTTATCCGGAATCGTGACGGAAGTCGGCGGTGTTTTGTCTCACGCTTCTATTATCAGCAGAGAGTACGGGATTCCCGCAATCTTAAATGTTGAACGGGCAACACAGATGATAAAAGATGGTCAAAGAATTCGATTAGATGGTCATTCAGGTCAGGTAACTCTTCTCTCCTAAACCGTGTGTCCATTGAGACGCCGTCCCGAACCATTTGCCATCTTGTCCAGCAAATGATTGAATGAGGGTCTCATTGACAATGAGAGAGGGGTGTATCAATGAAGCTTTTTTTTGTAAGTATCTTGAGTCTATTTTTAATGGGAGCAGGTTATCAGACACTATCACTAGATGAAGTGGTGTCTATTATTCAAACGCCAAATGGTCAATTCGATGTGCTTTGCAAAGATCATAGTCGAGAGTTAGTCAGCAAAGAAGACCTTCTCAACAATAATATCTGCCCACACCAACCAACTCCGCAACTTCCGATGCTAGATATTCTTTTTGTAATCGATAACTCTGGCTCAATGTCTTCTAGCCAACAAAAATTGTCTTCGTATGCCGAAGAGATGATCCGCGATCTAGTAGCGCGAAAAATAGATTTTCAAATTGCCATTACTACCACCGAAGCCTATAAGGCTGATTTCATTCCAGATCCCTCGCTCTCTCTTTTCAAAAGTTATAACGGCCAATCCATTTTAAACAGTGACACTCCTCATATCATCGATGTCTTTAAGCAGCTCATTCTACAAGGGACTAATGGATCTGGAGACGAGCGAGCCTTTCATAGCTTTAAAGCTTCTTTGGAAAATCCTCAAAACTCTAACTTTCTTCGAACAGGCGCTCAATTAAGAATATATATCTTAAGCGATGAAGACGACTTCTCTCATAAAAAAGAAAACTATGACAACAATTACAATAACCCCAACTTGTACAACATGGAGTACTTTACGGAATATTTAGATCAAGCCACTCAAAGCCCAAATCCTGGCGAAAACTATTCCGTCAGTGCTATTGCTATTTTCGATGAAGCCTGCAAGACCCAAATGGATAACGAATTTGGGGGGCGAAAAATCGGTTACCGCTATCAAGAGCTTGTTGACGCTACAGGCGGAGAAAAGATCAGTCTCTGTGACCTGCAAATTCCGCAGTTTTAGTCGCAATAGAAACAGCACTCTTAGATTAATTTGTCGCAGTAAAGGAACCCTTCGAAACAAAATAGAAGGGAGTCTTTTGCAGCTTTGATTGGCCCTCCCTCCAGACAGATTCGATGTGCTTCTGGAGTTCGGAGTCTGCGTAGCTTTTTAAA
>JAGRAG010000277.1 GCA_020435025.1 Bdellovibrionales bacterium
GTATTCAGACAAAGGGGTCACCTCATTACTTTTTGATGTCCTTGATGCCGAGGTGTTCTTAAAATCTTACAGTGAAACGGTGTTTTCGTTATTAGAAGATTATCATAATGTAGCTGGTGAAGGTGAACAAGAACATTACTATAAACAGACGACGCAGCTTCTAAGAGATCTTTCTAATGAACTTGGTTGGCCAGAAGAACTCCAGGAGTTGGCTAAAAAACATGTTGATGTCGCATTAAAGTTGGTTGAGAAGTCTCAGGATATAAAAAACCATCTAAAACGAATGTTTGATGGATCTGGAGGCTACTTTGCTAAGCACTCTGCAGCTCTGTCTTTAATTTCTGTTATTACGGCACAGAAGATGGGCTGGGCGTCGGATTATACGGGCATAAAATTGGTTATGGCTTCGATGCTACATGATTTTTCGTTGACGGATCACCAGGTGGAGTCACTGACGGATATTGTCCCAATGATCAATAATCCGAAATATAGTGAAGTGGAAGATGTTATTGCTGTAAGAGAACATCCGAGAAAAGCTGCAGAAATGGTGAGAGGCATTCGCGGCCTACCTCTGGGAATTGATGAAGTTTTACTACAGCATCATGAAAGACCAGATGGCTCGGGATTTCCTTCTAGACTTGTTTGGAAAGAGATTGCCCCACTTTCTGCACTTTTCATTGTTTGCGAAGATCTTGTAGATGACTTTTTTCTCAGTAAAGCTTTGGGAGAATTTGATCTATCGTCTTTTGCGGAAAAAAGAAAAAGTGTTTATTCCAAAGGACCTTTTAAAGAGATTTTAACTGCATTAGCAAAGATCGAGGACCATTCTAAGTAGTCTTTAAAAATTTCACCCTTTCCAAACAGATTGTTTTTTTTCTTTAGGTATAAAACTCGCTTCAAATGCCCATTCATTACATAGATGAAATTCAGCTTCACCTAGGTTGTGTTGAGAGTTTAGTATTCGGTATTCTTGATTTAAATCGGTGTTAAAAATACCAGGATCGTCGCTATTGATAGTTGTTTTGATTCCAAAGTCGAAAAGTTGTCGAAACGGGTGGCTTGCGAGGTTTGGGACGGCTTGTGTGAGCCAGTTGCTCGTAGGGCACAGTTCTAAGGCTATGTTTCGGTCTTTGACAAACTTCATGATTTCTTGGTCACGATAGATCTGCACTCCGTGACCAATTCGATCAGCTCCCAAATGTTCAATCGCTTCTTTCACATATCGAGGAGCATTGGGCACATTGGCTTCTCCAGAGTGAACGGTAATCCCAAGTCCTTGTTTTTTGGCCTCTAAAAAAAGGGGAGCAAAGGGTTTAGAATCAAAGCCCTCTTCGTTATCGGCAAGATCTAAACCGACAAATGTTTCTTTATGGGAAAGAGCAAATTCTGTAACGGCTTGGGCAACGCTAATAGGTAAGGTTCTTTGAATGATACAGATCAACCCCACAGCAATTGGATATCTCTTTTCCGCATTGGAAATACCTTTAACGATAGATTTATGGACGTCTTCAAAAGTAAGATCAGGATGACCTTGGGTGATGAATGTCGGTGCATAACGAAGTTCTAAGACACGAATATTTTCATTCACGGCATCTTCAACAGCCTCAAAAGCAAGACGCTCAATCCAATCCAAACGGGACCAGAGTTTCTGAGTGTCCTGAAATTTTCCAAGAACGGCCTGTAGATCTGTCATTGGTTCTAAAATAAGAAAACGATTAGAAAAATCAGTCTCGCTTTTAAGCTCCACTCCTATGTGTGGGGCCAGTTCCTTGATGGTGCTGTGGCGGACACAAAGCTCTAGATGGCGGTGCAGCTCTATTTTGGGAAGGTCTTCGATTTTCATAGTCTCTCCATGCCAGCTAGGGCTACTATCACATCGCATTTTTTCGGCGAAAAATCCACTCTTTCCGGCGGGGAGGGTTTGACGCAGTCTTGTGTTCAGGGGTAAACCATACCCTGTCGACAATAAATCTAATCACCTGAATTATGAGGTTATTTCCTATGAGTGAATCAACCCTTTCGCCCATTTCACGTCCTGTTCATTTAGCTGCCAATCCACAAACGGCTCCTAGGTATGCCGTTTCTGCGAAGCTAAAGTCTGGAAAAGAAGTCCAACTCGGAGACCCAACTGCGACAAGAGGCCTTGTGGCTTTAATGGATATGCAAGCTGTGATGGGTGGAGCTGCAAGTCATTTTGGAGGCCCCGCGGCTTTTGCTGAGATTGCGTCTGCTATTTATGGAGTGGCATTTGCTCAATCGGCGGAGCAAGGTCGGCCCTGGTATGACTCTTTTCATCTTATAAATGATGCGGGTCACTGTGAAAATGGCCTTTATGCCTTAAAAGCCAACTATGGGTTTGCGGATCTGACCATCGAAAGCCTTAAAGGATTTCGTTCGATTCAGAGCCCTTTAACTGGACATGGAGAGTCACATATATGGCCTCAAGGTGTGTACTTAAGCAATGGTCCTTTGGGCTCTAGTCTTCCGCAATCTCAAGGCTTAGCCGTCGCGGATGCACTATCAGGGAAAAAACGGGTCACGGTGACGATGATTTCTGATGGTGCCTGTATGGAGGGAGAGGCGCGTGAATCTTTAGCTTCTATCCCTGGTTTGGCATCTAAAGGAAAGTTGGCGCCCTTTGTTTTAGTTATTAGCGATAACAACACCAAATTATCTGGCCGCATTGATGAACAGTCATTTTCTATGAACCCGACATTTGCTGCTTTAAAAGATTTGGGATGGAAAGTTATTTCCGTAGAAGATGGTCACGACTTACAAGCCATGGTGACCACATTCGAACAAGCTGTAGAAGAGGCTCAGAAAAATCCAGCCGTACCTGTGGCGATTCATGCAAAAACGATTAAAGGAAAAGGGACTAAGAAAACAGAGGAATCTGCATCAGGTGCTCATGGGTTTCCATTGAAATCTCCTAAAGAACTTCCCGAGTTTCTCGGAGAAATTTATGCCGGACGTGAAGTGCCCGGAGAATTTTCTGTTTGGGTTGAAGAGATGATCCAACAAGAAGCGAACAAAAAAAAATCAAACGGTGCTTCGGACGTTCCTAATGAAAAAGTACAGGTGGGTGTCGCACAAGCTTTGATTGAAAAACGAAAACAAGGACTTCCTGTTGTCTCCATTTCTAGTGACCTTCCTGGCTCTACGGGAGTGGCTGCTTTTCAAAAAGAGTTTCCAGAATGTTCGATAGATGTGGGAATTGCAGAATCGAATATGGTGAGCGTGGGATCGGGACTTGGAAAAGAGGGATTCATTCCTGTAGTTGATACTTTTGCTCAGTTTGGTGTGACGAAAGGGGCATTGCCTTTGACGATGGCATCTCTTTCTGAAGGTCCTGTCATAGCGATTTTTTCTCATATCGGATTTCAAGATGCTGCGGATGGTGCAAGTCATCAGGCGCTTTGTTATCTTGCTATGGTGAGTTCCATTCCTAATACCGATGCTCATCTTTTGTCGACGAGCAAAGATGCTTATGAATTGGTAGGTCAGGCCGTTGACTATTTTGCAGCAGAAATGAAGGCCGGCAGAACACCTAATAGCCAAATCTTCTTTTTGGGTCGCGAAAATTTCCCGCAGAGGGTAGTCGCAGCAACGGAATCTTATCGATTAGGGCAATCAAAGATCATTTATGATAATAGTGATCAGTACAAGAAATCTATTGTTATAACCGCTGGTGGAGCGCCTCTTCACCAAGCTCTGTTAGCGGCCAAGGCTTTAGAAAAAGAAAATGTGGGAGCGGTTGTTGTTCAGTCCACACAAGTCAATTCCTCACAGGCGGATTTCTTCAAACCACTTTTAGACAAAACTCAGGGGCGACTTATTACCGTCGATGATCATCAAAGTTTAGGTGGTTTGGGTACGCTTCTGATTCACGACCTAACGGCCCACCGAATTCCTTTACAGTGGAAGGGCCTGGGAGTAAATGGAGAATTTGGTCAAAGTGCCTATGAGGCCGACGAACTTTATCACAAACACGGTATTGATTCGGAGGCTATCGTAAATGCGGCAGTAAATTTATAAAAAAAACGAAGCCAGAAAGAATCCTGGCTTCGCAACCCCTATGAAATGGAAGGAATCAATTAGTGAAGGTTTTTAAGCCCACTTGACCCTTTGTCTTTAAATGTTGCTTTTGCTAAAGCATCACATTGACTGATAAGATCGCGAGCACTTGTCCCCCAGATCATTCCCGCTTTGATCTGACCATCAGTAAAATCAGGATCATCATCTAACCAGCATTCTGCACTTTTGTAGTTTCCTCTCGGAACGGATCGTCCGTCATTAAGTTTGCTTAAGCCAAACGATCCTTTTGCTCCATACATAGTTGATGCAACAGAGGAACAGTCTTCAATCAACTCATCAACACTTGAGCCAGCCACGGATCCAACAGTCATCTGACCAGAAGTAAAATCGGGATCATCATCGACCTCACAGATGGCTACTTGAAAGTAGTCAGGCACTTTACTCATGTCGACTTTCAAATTTTTAAGACCACTAGAGCCTTTGCTTCCATAAGCTGCTTCTGCAAGGGCCTGGCAGTCATCAACTAGTTGAACGAGTCGTCGTCCAGAAAGTTCGCCGACGACTTTTTGATCATAAGTAAAATCGGGATCGTCATCGATATGACATTGAGCTGTATAGAAGCTCCCCATTCCTGGATGAGGGCGAGGTCCGGGGCGAACAGGTGAGACATCGCCAGTGCGAATGATTTCAACGGCGCTATTGAGATGTTGAAGGATGGCTTGCAACTCCCGGTTTGATAGGTCCTTGGAATGCATATGCAAAAGTTGTTGAACGCGCTCACTTTTCAGTAAGACTCTTTGTTCTAACTGCGGATTGGCATGAGCGGTAAAAGTGACTGTAGTTAGACAGATCGTAGAAGCGATCCATTTTTTTAAATTCATTTCTCCCCCTAGAAAAATTTTGGCACCAAATTGCCAACGCCAATCCAGCTTTGCAAGGGCTGGACCATTGTCTGAAAGGAATTCCCAATAGATCGGGCTTTGCTCCTTGCTTCCCCTAAAAATCTGACAAGACTTCTTGAATTTTGAGCACATAGTGAGTTGCGTTACGATATTTCAGATGTTGTAAGAAAAGAGCTATTTCCAAAAAAATTGGAACCGGAATGACACCAGAAATTTTATTTGAATTAAAAAGTGGTCCCAATTTGTTTGCTGAAATCGAAATCACTGGGATTTTTTTTGGCACCAAAACTGCTTTAGATCATTGTGAGTTCTATTTCGGTTAAAAAATTTTAAGGGGGTTCCATGAAAAAAATTACGAAACTATTTATTATTATGCTGGCAACGGTTTCCGCATCGATCGTTTTTGCAGAAGCTCCCGGTCAAGACGAAACAGACAGAAGAGGTCGCCCAGGTTATCCTGGCCACCCCGGACAGCTGAAAGAATTTGCTCTCGAATACAGAGGTCAGCACTTTTCCGGGAACAGTACATTGTTTTTAAAACAAAAACTGCAACAACAATATGGCAATGTCGCGGTCAACGCTTACGAAGTCGAAGGGGTCCGTTTGGTAGCAAAAACTCAACATGGTCAGGGGAGTGCTCAATTAAAAGTAGGCCAGTGGATGAGCCAACCCAAGCGCATTTATGGCAACCCTCAAGACTTTAACAGAGATTTACCACGAAATTGGGACCGCGTTGATTTCGACAACCATTCCCGAGGCGATGATTTTGGAGTTTGGCAAATGCATTTAACGGGTAACTTTAAAGTTCAAAGAGTCGTGTTAAAGTTAAGAGAAAAGAACGCCGGTAGTCGACCAGGCCATAGTGAAATTGTTCAGTGTGGAAGTTCTGCTCGAAGAGGTTCTGATTCTTGCCGTGTCTCGGGCGACATTATTGATGTTCAACTTCTAAGAGACTTTTCTCGTAGAAATGTGTGTGTGAAAAATAGAACATGGGGATTTGATCGTTTTGGGATTTGGACAAGTAACGGTTGTGTTGGAAGCTTCCGTGTCGAGCTATCCCGTCGTGGACGAGGCAGATACTAATGTAAATGAGTTTTCCTTTCCCTAGGAAGAATTAAGGGCCTGCCCGTTCAATCGGGCAGGTTCTTTTTTAAGGTTTAATAACAAATATGGCGACTCGTTCGAGTTGCTTTTTTATTGGAAATTGAATTTGAGAATTCTTATCTGTTTTTTGCTTCATAAACGCTCCATTTAGCAAAATCAACTTTCACTTCGGGTTATTCGATCCTCGACTTTAGTCTTTTGCCAGACTATAGGAGAAATCTATTAGAATCCTGAAATTTAATTGTCAGAAGTTCGTCAGAAATAGGTCATTTTCATTTGAAAGAGTAAAATTCATCAAAAGATCGACAAAAACGGGCACTTCCAACGAAACCATTATTCTTTGAGAAATAGATCAGGGACCGACAGGTCTCTGATGAAAGGAAAAAAGGTGACGATCCTTGTATCCCAATAAAATCTTTTCACTGGATCTCAGAAAAGGGTTCGAGTGTGTTAGATTTCAAGTGTTTAGCTGATTCAAATATCATTTTTCAAAGAGGTTTAGGTTGGGGCAAGTCCTTCACATTTGTAAGAAAGTGGTCCATTTTTCAATGGCTCTTTCGCTTGTGTTTGGTGACTTTATCGCCAGTGCCACTTTTGATGAAGCTTTGAGTGAAGATGTGCAATGGACGATCGATGGCCGTTACCGTTTTGATATTGATCCCTACCTCGAAGTGGATGATTATCATCGAATTATGATGGCTGTTTTAGGACTCATGGAAGATGTCGGGTTCCGAGTTCACATTTCTAAATTATTTGGAGATGTTCTTTATAAACCTGAAACTGTAGAGAAATATGGCCCTGCTGTTAAAGAGCTTTCTCAATCCCAATTGATCCGACTATTGCAAACGAATAGAGAGCTGATGGATGCTTCTATCGAATTTCTTCTTGCAACCGATCGTTTGATGATCTCTAAAAATTTGGGTGATCGAAAGATTTATGATTTTGTTGAAAAAGAAAAGCGTCCAAAGCGGACATTTTCTGAAGACTTTATTGAGTCTTTTTATGATAAATGGGTTAAGGCGAAAGAGAGAATTGTTGCGGACCCTCATGCTTTAGAAGTGATGCAAGATATCTCGGACCCTATTGAACCTGTTAAATTGGTGTTTAAAAAACGGGGTAAAGAGCCAAGACCCCGAACTTATACGGAGATTGAAAGCTATTCGACGCATGATCGAGAGGCTCGTATCGACGAATACGTGACGGATAAGAAGCTGGTGGAGTATTTGCAGTCCCTTCGCGCTGGCGAGATTGCTTATCTCAACTCAAAAGAATTGATGAGCGAAATTGTTGTCAGCGCCGCAAAAGAGGCTAAGTCTCGAGGAGTGCAAATAGTCAGTTATCAAATGCCTTCGTCTAAAGGACAAAAATATGCTAAAGGCGTCGCTGATCGAATTGTTCGGAAGGTCAGCGAAGAACGTCCCATGTTAAGAAGACTCCCTGCGGATGATGTGGCGAGGGTTTGGGTGAATACAGTCCATTCGGCGAAGTATCAGGTTGTGGGTAATGTCTTTGAAATGGATCTGCCGGAACTCTACGAAGCTATAATTAAACAGGCCAACTGGGGCGTGGAGCAGTATTGGGGTTTTGATGACTATCATATGAGTAAGAATAGGATTCGAAAAACGATGGTCAGAGCTATCAGTCGGGCCTTAGGACATAATGTAGCTATTGATTCTGCGGGACTCAATCACATGAAAGCCGTTGTGATTGATGCCGACTATCCAGAAAGAGCGACTGTTTTGTTTGCTAGTGCGAATCCTACCAACTCTGGAAGCCATCCTAATGGTGACTTACGGACCCTTAGACCAGCTCCAGATGCCGACCTTTCGAATGTTGTCCCCAATGCCAATCATGTTTTTGTAATAAAAAGTTATATTATAGCACAGCTGTTTCGTGCAGAAATTTATAAAACCGTGAGATTGCGACTGAAAGGAACAAGTACCATAGAAGGGAGTTTTTGGAGAAGTGGAGCCTGGATGGGAATAGGGCCTCTAAAGAAATATCAAGGACCTCACAAGATTGTAGATGCTCCCACTTTTATGGAAGGAGCTTTTTCTCCTGCCGGGGCCATTGGAAACATCAATAATTATTTTATTGCCAGAAAAATGGAGTTAACAAATGGCCCGGCCAAGATGCTTCAACTGTCGGCCTCTTCCCAGGAAGTTTTGCGAGGGTTACGTTCGTTGATTCGAAGAAATCAGGAAAAAGGCCTAACCAATTCATTTCGTGCCGTAGTGGATGAAGCGGCGGCAATCACTGACTGGAGTATCTTTCTCCAGTTAACGGAGTACAGTCGAGCGACTTCAGAAGAGTTAAAGCAGAGGGAGATTGAGTTAGAGACTTTAATTGAGAGATTGAAAACGAGAGAAATTACTTTGGAATCAGTTATGGATTTCATTCATAATCAGAAGAAATTTGTGGAAAATATGGAAGGGGAGCTACGACAATCTATTGGAGAAGAAAATTTAGATACATTACGAAAAATGATTATCCTTTCTCCTGAGCCTTATCGTGTGAATTATATTAAAAGCATTGATGGCAAAAAAGTCCAAGCTTCCGCAAAGATTCATCATAAAGTTTTAATT
>JAGRAG010000278.1 GCA_020435025.1 Bdellovibrionales bacterium
GCAGAAAGAGAGCATAATCTTTAGTGAGATCTTCTAAAAATAATAGATGTTCTTTACTGTTTTGAAGATCTTTGGCGACATTTCTTAAAATAGCGACAGCCGTTGTTGTATTTCCTATATTGAAATGACACCAAGCAATTCGATATAAGACGAGAGGGGTCTTTAATTTTTTATTTTTAGAAACTGCAGAATCATAAAGTTTCAGTGCTGTCTTGTATTGCCCAGCATAAAAGGCATTTTCCGCTTTAGAAAGAAGAACTCGTGCCTTTACAATTTTATGATACTTACGCGAACGTAAGATTCGATTGTAAAGGGATTCTGCAGGGCGAACTTGATCGACAGCAAGGCTGAGATGGGAGATCTGTTGAATGGTTCTTTCTTGAGTTTTTGAATCGAATTTATCAAAGAGTCTATAATAGATGGAAAGAGCGCGAAGTCTGTCTGATTTTGCATTTGGACATGTTGGACAAGACTTTCTGCCTTCAAACTCATTGATACTATATAAGCGCGCTCTTTCAGAGTAGAGATCGGCAAGACGAAGTTGGATCTCTTTGGATTGCTTGGTGGTTTCGCCTTTAATAGAAGCGGTTAACTTCTCAATCACTAGGTTGGTGGTAGAGAGGTCCATCTTTTCTGCTTTTGCAGAAAGACCAAAAACCATTAAGCTAGCGAGTAAGATCCATGAATTCACTATTGGCTCCCTAGCGTAGCAAATTTGATTTCAGCGATTCCCGCATCGGAAGCTATCGCCAATAAAGGGCTCACTTGATCAAAGGAGGCATTTTTATCTGCTTGTACGATAAGACTTTTTGCATCGGATTCGGAAACAAGTTCTTCTTTGAGGGATTGGATTAACGCCTGCCTTAATTGATGAGCATTCAAAGTTTGATCTTTAAAGATGTATCCATGTGAAGTGACTTTAACTCCAAGTCCATTTTTTAAGACTTCAGAAAAATCGGCCGTAGGCAGTTCTATGCTTTGATCTCGGTCAATATTGTGAGGGGTTTGTGAAGAGTTCACTAAGAGGTAAATCACCAATATGGAAAAAGCATCGACCAAAGAGGTTAAGATTAAAGTAGCCGAGATCGCTCGTGAGCCTTTTCCTTTTTGTGGACGAACGCGTTTAAATCCGTTTACAGGAGATTGAATGTTTTGATTCAGTAGCATTGAGTTTTTCATATTCATTCACTCCTATTAGCCCAGAGGACTGACTCCGATATCTTTAAATTTTGAAAGTTTCAAAATTTCCAGGGCTCGAATCACACTTTGATAGGGCGTTTTGGCGGAAGCGGCTACGAAGGCCATATGGATCTGAGGATAACGACTGTGTAGTGAAGCAACCACTTTGGTCAGACGTTGATAGATGTCCTGACTCTGACGGAACTTCATAGATTGAACCACTCTTTCATTTCTTTCTTTAATTTGAACTGTGAACGTTCCCTGAGCATCAATTTCAATCCACAAAGAGGATGAGTCTTCCTGGTTTTGATCCATTTGACTTTGTCCGACAGCTTGTTTGACGGACAACGAGCCGATATGTTCCCAGACAGCCGTTAATAAAAGAAAACTTATAAGAACAGCCAACAGAGAGATTACAGGAAATAAATTCACTTCAAAGTTTGTTTCTTTTTGCATGGTCATCACCAGCCTTGGTTCTTTCGAGTTTCTTAGCTCATTCGTTTACGTACTTTATTTTTTGGCACGTAAGCATATTTAAAACTTAACCAGTTGAACGCTTTTAAAGCGGCTCGGTTAAGATCGTCTTCTAATTTTTGAGTTCGGCTTTGAAGTACGCCATACATAATAAGTGCGGGAATGGCAGCAATCAGTCCATAGGCTGTTGTATTCATAGCCATAGAGATCCCTTCAGTAAGTAAGGCTGCTTTTTTAACAGGATCTACACCACTTACGGCACCAAAAGATTGAATCAAGCCAACAATAGTTCCTAAAAGCCCTAAAAGAGTTCCTGTATTAGCAAGCATGGCAAGCAATCCGGTTCTTGAGGAAAGCTTAGAATTTTCGTGGATCAAGACTTCGTCCATTTGCGCTTGAATCTCTTCTCTGCCACCTAAGTCAATGGCGGCTTGAGTCCCTGCCTGTAAAACCCCGCCGATGGATTGTGATTTAGCGATTCGCTTGGCGTTTTGCAAAACAGTGTCTAAATCTCCAGATTTTATAGAAGCTTCATAAGCTCTGACTTTGTCTGTTTGATTAGGTCGGCGAACGACATAGAGGGAAACAATTCGTTCTGCAATGATAGCAATGGATACAATTTGTACAGCTAAGATCGCCCACATCCAAACTCCACCTTGAAGGAAAGCTTGGCCGATTGTCGAAATAAAACTAATATTTTCCATATTGAACCTCAAAATACGTTACAGTGATTCAGTTCACTTCGGAAAATACATTGGCAATCGCTGTGCCGGGTTTGTTGAAGCGTTTAATTGCATATAAGGCTTCTGGTAATTTCTTTACTACAATGCGACTGCCAAAATTGGGCACTATTTAAAGAAAAAGCGCAAAAGGGGCCAGGCCCTCTTGCAGACCTACTGGGTTCTAAAAGGGGGATTGGCGCCTTTTACGCGGGGTAGGATAATGCTCTGTTTTTGAATGTGTTGGCAGTCATAGAAGTCTCCCGATTTGCAGTGACGGTAGAAAAGGTCAGAGACTTTTTGAAAGATGTTTTTAGAGTGGCCAGGGGCGATATCTACGACCGTTTGTCCCGCAGGCAATCGTTCTATAAGAGGACGGTGTACTTGTGGAACGTAATTTTTTAGGTTGAATTTTTTCAGGCGCTTCTGTGATTGTATATTTCTAGCGGCAGAGGGGTTCCAGGAGTTGCCAGATTGATATTGTGAATAGCCCATTCCTGATACAGAAGGACTGCCAGGCGAGGAAAATCCACTGAGAGTGTCAGTTTTATAGTGGCTTTTACTATTCCCACGTGGAGAAGACGTGTCCATAGGTGAAGTGGGTTGGGCAGAAGGCACGCCTTGTCCTGAACCGGGTTTGATGCCCTTGGAGCGAGCCATTGTATTGGGCAGATCGGCAAAATTCGGGGATTGGCTTGGAAGAGTTTCTTCCTCAATATAAGAACCGTTCTCAGAGGAAAACCCTGACGAAGAGCTGTTGTAAGTTGAAGCGGCAGAGTTCGATAAGCCCACCGTTGTTTGCCTGCATAGAGGATTTGTTTGAGACCCCTCGTCTTGACAGGGCTGACAATGCGGATGGCTTTGAAAGGCTGGATCACTACAATCCATTTCTAATGAAGGAACATTTGCCATTAAATTGGCATCGGCAGCTTTGGCTTGAGCCACACAGAGCTCGTTAATCTTTGCTGACTGAGCTTGCGAAAGGGATTGAGCTCCCATCATGGCAATCTGTTCGCTGAATCGCTGACAAGAGCTGAGTTTCGTATCAATCTCTTTATAAGCTTGTTTGTAGCTTTCACACAGTGCCAACTGTTCATGGGAAGGAGAGGTCAGTGCTTGGCAGTGTTGCGTGAGAACTTCGAGTTTTTGTTTTGGAGATTCACAGCTTTCTTCGCAACGATTTTTTTGAATCTGACAGGTGATGGCCATGGCAGAATTTGCGACGGCACCAAATTGATTTAAAGACTTTGCTCTTTGACATTGATCCTTCAGACTCCCTCCAGGAAGAGCCTGCCCCATTGTGATGGACATGGAAATGAGGAAGTTATTGTCGACAGACAACTGACTATCGTCATCGATGCATTTCATTGGATTTTGGCAGCATGTCGAGGCCGATTGGTTGCTTTCTGCACATTGATTGACCTCATTCGTTAGCTCTTGGAGAGTGGGCCATGAAAGGGATGAGGGTTCTGAATTAGCCGGACCATCAGCTCCGACACCGGCTTGATTGACTGCCTTGATCGATGTCGGTTGTCTCTCTTCTTCTATGGTGCCAGAAGAGTATTGTGTCGTCCAATCGGCTTCGTTTTGATTAAGAAGGCTTTCGCATCGTGCGGAAAGAGCGCGCCCCTGTTTCGCAAAGTCATTGCAAATCGATTGCTCCTGTAAAAGCGCCTGCTCACATTCTTCGACAAGCGCCCAATTGGGCTCACCAGCACCAGTATACTTCTCTGTACAAGTCAGTGCTTGTGAAAGGAAGCTGGTTCCTGCAATCAGGAATAGAGAAGCTATAATGAATAAAGAAGTTTGAATAAAACGAGCGGCTGGTTGTGAAAAAATGGTGATAGTCTTCAAAAAGACCTCCAGGAAAGATGTTACATCTCTCCCCCTCCCAAAAATCTCATCGGACGAAGGTCCGTCTCACTTTAGGACAAAATGCGTATTTTTTTGAAACAATCCATTTTTAGTAAAAATATCTAGTAAATTTAAATGCTTATAGAGCATACTTGTATCTAGACTTTCTCCTTTGAATGAGCCTCATTTTGAGGCTCTTGCCGGTCGGGCAGATCTTGAACATCCTTAAAGTAGATTTTAGGATTGGCCATTATAAGAATCGGAAAAAGAACGATCTTAAGTAGCTTGACCCAAAGAGATTCTTGCGGCTTACCAGGATTCATAAATTTTCTCCGAAGGGCTCGCTGATGATACGAGCCCAAATGATTTCAAATCACCTTTGCTAGTAAATCCAATGCATCTGTAGAAGTAAAAATGCCGACAATGCGAGACTTTTCATCGTGAATCAGCACGGAGTTAATGCGTTTTTTCGACATCTCTTGCACCACCTCTTTAAGATCAGCCGTCGAAGGAACAGAGTACGGATCTGGTGTCATAAGGTCCTTTGCAGTTAGCTCGCCATCTGATGTCCATGCCGAGACAAATTGCACATCGCGATCACTAAGAACCCCAATGGCTTTTCCATCGACGACAACTGGCAAATGTCGAATTCGCGACTTTTGCATGATTTCGTAAATTTTTGTAGCTGATGTCGTAGGTTCACAAACAATAAGGGCTTCTTTGGATACAAAATTATTTAGTGAGTAACTTTCAAAATAAACCATTTTTCGTCTCCCAATTTAATGACTTTTATCATGGAGTAAGAAGGTAACATGTTGGCCGACAATCCACAAAACGTGACTGTTTCGCGCAGCAACAAATGCTAGTAAAAGTAAGTGCCTCTTCCCTATTTCCTTTCATTTGCCGTGACCCTCTGATGACAATAAGATAGCTTTGAAAGCAAAGAGAAAAGGGGACAAAATGAGTCAAAACATGAGTTATAGTGACTACTTAAAATTGGATCAAATTTTAAAGGCACAATCCCGCGTTTCTAATGATGAACATGATGAGATGCTGTTTATTGTGATTCATCAAGTCTACGAGTTATGGTTTAAACAGATTTTGCATGAAATGAGTTTCTTTACCACTCAATTGGAACAGAACCGCATTTTCCAATGCCAGGCCACTTTAGGGCGCGTCTTAAAAATTTTAAAGACGATGGTCTCTCAGTTAGACATTTTGGAAACTTTGACCCCTTTAAATTACAGTACATTTCGCGACCAGCTGCGATCTTCCAGCGGCTTTCAATCCGTCCAGTTTCGAAAGCTGGAGTTCTTTTTAGGGTTTAAGAATGAAAAAATGCTTTCTTATTTTTCAGATCAACCAGAAGCGCATGCTGATTTAACTAAAGCTTATGAGTCTCCTGCTTTTTATGATCATTTTTTATCTTACTTAAGTCGCTGTGAGTTGGCTATTCCCGAGGAGCTTTTGAATCGAGATGTTCGATGCCCAATTGAACCCAACGAACAGGTTGAGGAAATTCTGTTTGAGATCTATCGAAACAAACCGAATATGGCAAACCTTTGTGAGCAGATTGTTGACTTGGATGAAGGGATTCAGGAATGGCGTTACCGACATGTAAAAATGGTAGAGCGGACAATTGGCAGTAAAACAGGTACGGGAGGTTCTTCCGGTGCGGCTTATTTGAAATCAACTCTCTTTCGTTCTTTTTTTCCTGATCTTTGGAATGTTCGTAATCGATTTTAAAAGAGTGTGGACTCCTTTTTTTAGCAGACTTGTTCTCTTACGAAAAGTAGGGCTCATAGTAGCGGCTTTAACGATAGGGTCAATAGCCTATGGTAAATCGTCTGGGCAGAGTTCAACATGGATTCCTATTTTTGGCTCCACTTCCACTTATGGTTTTTTTATGGGTGCGGCCTATATGCGATACCCTACTACAAAATTTGGATCGTATTTTAGTGTTAGGGGAATGGCGACAATGCATCCTTTTTGGAATGGAGGAGTGTCCTTTCACCATTGGACCCCTGAAGGGAGCATTTACCGAACCGATTTCACCTATTCTGGTTGGTTCGATCCCTATTACGGTGAGGGAAATGCAACGCTTCCGGAAAACCGAGTCAATATTTTATTTCATTACGCACGATTCTCTCAGGAGCGCCTGTGGGGAGTGACAGAGAATTTGTTTTTAGGCCTTTTTTTAGAAGCACGATACCGCGAAGAACGAGAGGTTTTGGATTCTTCTCAATCGCAATTTTTTGCACTGGAGTCCACCCCAGTAGGAGGACTGCTGTTGGAATATGATTCTCGTGACAGTCGCTACAATCCTCAAAAGGGATATTATGGATTGGCTCGGTGGAGCTGGTATCCGGGCTCGAGAAGTAATCTGGATACATTGGCTCCCTTTCAACAATGGGAAATCGAGACACGGCGATTTCAAAAAATAGGAATTGATTCTGTGTGGGCATTGAGGTTGGCCTTAGGGATTTCTGATGGTGACCCTAGTTATCTCTATCGATACTCTGTGGGCGGGCCGGAGCTCTTAAGAGGGTTTCAGAAAAATAGATTTCGAGGCAAAAAATACTATGGAATTCAAAATGAGATTCGCACCCCCTTAAAGAAGTACTTATCTGGGGTTGCTTTTTTTGAGGTGGGAGATGTTACAGACGATCAATTTTCTGATATACTTGAATCTTATGGTGTGGGACTAAGATTTGGCCTGCCTCCAGATCACCAGATGAAAGTGAGATTAGATGTTGGATTTAGTCGCGATCAAACGGCGTTTAGTATTTTGTTTGATCATGCCTTTTAGGAAATCTCGAATCAAAGTGCTGGTCGTCTTGTTTGTATGTCTAGGTGCAAATTCTGCTTTATCAAAAATTTTAAAACGCGTTAAAATCACAAAAACAGATCGACAATCTGAGATTCGGGCTTTTATTGAAATTCCAGAAAATTCAAAAGCTGTGGTTTTTCTTTTTCCTGGTGGTCCTGGCAATTTGAAATTTAGTGGTAAGGGTGAGTTAAAATCCTATACGACAAATTTCACGGTGATATCTAGAAAGTGGTTTCATGAATTGGGTTACACGACGGTTCTGTTTTCAGTGCCCATAGATATTTATGATCCCTATAGTGAGTATAGATACTCTAAGAAGCATGCCGATGACATTGTGCTGTTCTTAAAGAGGGTGCAAGCGAAAGGAGCACAAGATATATTTCTGGTGGGGCACAGCCAAGGGACAAAGTCAGTACTAAACTTGTTAGCTAATCACAACGAGTTTACAGCAGGGGTTTTGTATGGAACGCTTTTAGATAGCCGATCTCAAAAAATTTTGGAAAATAGTCGTTTAAAAGAGAAAGTGATATTCATTCATCATGAAAGAGATGAGTGTGTCGTTACTTCTTATAAGTCTTTGCTCCGGTGGCGGAAGCATTCAAAGCCGATTAGAGAGATCCCTTTATATACTGTTAAGTCGGCTACTGCCTCTCCTCTTGGTGGTTGCCAGGCTCTTTCAGATCATTCGTTTGTCGGAAAAGAGAAAGAGGCTATCGATTTAGTTGAGCCATTTTTTCAAAAATGGCTCTCTCGTCCTCAATTAAGAAAAGCTAAAAAAGTGGCACAATAAATTCCAATTGAATCGATCTACCAAGGTAGTAGTTCGCCATTGGCGTGGCGAAAGATGCCGGTTGACTCTATGGTGAGTTCTTCAATTCGTTGAAACAGAGCGCGACTCGATTCTTCGGCCTCCCAATCCCCTTGCCCTTCCGTCATGTCCGTTCGAACAAATCCTGGATGTAAAAGGCCCACGGCAATACCCTGAGATTGAAGATCCAGCGCTAAACTTTTTGCTCCGGCATTCAGAGCGCACTTAGACATGCGATAACCATAACGGCCTCCGGAAGAGTTGTCAGTGATAGAGCCCATCCGACTTGTGATAAAGGCAATCTTTGCGGATGGACGAAGTTTTGGAAGTAGAGCCATCGTCCACGCTAGAGGACCGACGGCATTCACAAGGTACTGTTCCATGATGGTGTCTGTATTAAAGTTTTGTAGAGATTCGGTCCTCCAGATTCCTGCATTGTTAACAACACAATCAATGGACGAATCTAGAGTTTGAATCCACGAGAGATATGTTTCTGGTTTTGAGATATCTATACCTTCAATCACGTCAACGCCGAGCTCATCTAATGAGGGATTTGACTTTCGGCACGTGGCCATCACGCGATATCCATTTTTATAAAAAGTTCGGCAAAGTTCTAAACCAATTCCTCGATTCGAACCTGAGATGATGACAGTTTTCATTGGATCTCCTTTAAGATGGATTGAAATTCAATTGAATTTAAGCAAGACAGCTCGTACGGGTGATGCGTCGGCACCAACAATGGGAAGGGGGAGAGCAACTAATTGATACAGACCGTCGGGAACGTCACTGAGAACGATTCCTTCTAAGATCGACATTTTATTTTTATGTATAGCCTGATGGGCAGGAAGCTCTTTGGAGTGAGCCGCATCGATACTCGGGGTGTCTATTCCCACTAAGATCACATTTTTCTTAGCGAAGCTTTCAATGACGTCAGGACTGATAAAGTTAAAGTCTCCATTCCAACAATTGGGGTCTGGAAAGGACCCTGTCCGAAAAAGCACTCTTGGGGCTTTGATAGGAATGTCCGTTAGGGCCTCTGAGGCGATGGCCGTACCACGAGGTAAATTGACGGAGATCACTTGGCACAATCCTAGATAGTTTTTTAACGCCTTTTCTTCGATCCCGGAAGCCGATGGAGCATAGTGATTTTCAGCATCCGTGTGAGCTCCCAGATGCAGCGTAGATGTGATGTGTGACAAAGTGATG
>JAGRAG010000279.1:0-7687 GCA_020435025.1 Bdellovibrionales bacterium
CGAAGCTGAATGCATGTGATCTTCGCAAACTAGAATTGGGAAATTTAGACTATCTGAACTTTCATGCGTAATAAAAGAGTTCCAGTTAAAGCAAATGCCTATCGGTGGGCTTAAAAGACTTTGACGTATTTGTGATTTTTTAGATTTTGCACAAAACGGTCATGCCCATCTTTGTCTATAAAAAATTCTGGAACGCCTTGGACACGTGAAAGTCGGGAGGGCTTCCAATTGGGATCATTGTCCTTATCAACAAGTACGGCTCTGACCCCTTCAACAAAGCTCTCTGAATGTTCACAAAAATGAGCCGCCACGTTCCACTCTCTGGCATAAAGCTGAATGAGATCTCGTGGAGCTTTTTTTAAAAGCTCGTAGAAGACATTGATCGATAGAGGGCAAGCTTCCTCATAGACATACTTACATTTTTTAAAGTACTCATCTCCTGGCTCCCAATCTCTTAAAATAGAATCAATATCTTTTAAAGAATCCTGATCCATAAGTTCGGCAATTTCACTCATGCGATCCATAATAGGTGCCTGATGGACCACCTGAGGTTGGCTCCATTCATCTAACAACCCGGTTAAAGCCTGTGAGACATCGACACCTTTTTGAAACCACCGTCCCGATAAGATTTCAGCAAGAGCCATCACCCGCTGATCACTCGGAATAAAAAAATCCGCTAAGGAAACGGTTAAAGCATCCTCACCACTCAACTGCGCTGCCGTAAGACCCATAAAAAGCCCCACGCCAATAGGAAGTCTGTTTAAAAAGTACGAAGCGCCCACATCCGGAAAAAGCCCTATCTTCACCTCGGGCATCGCCAACACTGTCGTTTCACTGACGATCCGGTGGGAGGCTCCATTCATTAACCCGAGGCCCGCGCCCATTGTAATCCCATCAGCCCAACAGATCACAGGTTTTGCAAAGGTCCGCACCAAGTAATCTACGTAATACTCAAGAGCAAAAAATTCTTTAGCAGAAACCAACCCATCCGGCTCGGAGAGGCAGCTCGTCACCCACTTCACATCTCCTCCAGCACTAAAGGCTTTCGGAGATGTCGAATCAATCAATACGGCGGCAATGTCATCTTGCCCTTCGGACTCTTCCAACGCACGAGAGATGCTGAGATACATCTCATAATTTAAAGCATTAAGAGCCTGTGGCCGATCTAAAGAAATCCGACCAATATAGACATCATTTTGAATTTTTTCGGTTCGAATCACAACTTCTAACAAGTTCATCTATTCACCTTACTCTTCGTCTCATTTTGAGATCCATTGAAAAACAGCCCTCCAAATAGAGAGATTCCCCTTCCAAAAACCTTCAACATAGCGATGCGGCTGCAAGTGTCCCTATCGCTCTATGGAACTTTGTGTGAAGTTCTCTATCTAGGGACTATATGCACGAAGCGCACCTTTTTTTAAGAGTACCTAATAAGTATCTAATGCTCAAACAATCCTCCGGCACCTCAGAAGTCACTCACAATAGATCTTTTTAATAAACTTCACTTTATTCCCAAATATATAAACACCAAAATTTCTTCCTATTTTCAAGTCTTTGTCGCATTCCTCACTGACACCTGTCCAAAACCTATACATCAAGACACGCCCTTTCCTCGCAAAGAAGTGGCCCAGTTTTTGGATAAGTAAAAGAAAAAGGGAGGAAGGGTTCATGTCAGAAAGTATTCAATGTCCATCATGTCATCAAGAAATCGAAGGCAGTCGCATCCTTGATTATTCTATTATTTGTCACTGCGGTCACACAGTAGATCGAATCGGCAAAATTAAAAAACAGACTTATAGAAGAGCCTTTCTAACTGGACTTCTTTCTTTATCTGGACTCTTACTGGCGTTAAGTTTGATCCATATCTCAAAATGGGGATCTCATTCAGTAGAGGTCTTACCTATACTTAGCGCTCAAATAAGTGGCAATCTCTCAGAAAAGCTCTTAGTAAAATTGGACGCTATTTGCAAAAATAAAGGAAACCTAGAGTGCCGTATCTCTGCCTTAGAAAAGCTCAATAATCACTTCCCAAAAGTCCAATATAAAGCACAGCTAGGTCATTTCTATTTTGCCTATGGATCTGATAAGAAGGCCGCCTTACTACTAGAAGATGTAATCAGCAAGGACCCCACTCACTTTCAAGCTCGATATGATCTGGCGCGAGTCTATGGCCACCTAGGTGAAGTGGAGCTGTCCCAAAAACAATTCCGCAAGCTCTTCGCGGAAAAACCTAACACCTTGATGGTCTCCGTCACTCAAGCTTACGTCTCCATGCTGATCACCAACAAACTTTATCATGAAGCAAAAATCACAATTCATGAAGCGCGAAAGCACGAAGGTACAGAGTTCATCCTCGCCAAAGAGCTGCAACTGATTGAAACGGAATTACTGGCCCAAAACTAACCCCTTCTAACGACCAAGCTTCTTCCACAAAAAAAAGGCAGGTTTCAACCTGCCTTTTTTTATTCCAATAACAGAAAAAATTAAAGGATATTGATTGTTGCAGAGATTGCAACGTTGGTTTTATCCCAAGCCATGTTTTTCTCTTCAGGGATAAACTGAATGTTTGGATACAAATAAACGTCACGAGTTACAGAAATTCCGACTCCAACTGATTGGTAAGGATTCGCAGTTTTCATGTTCCATAGTGTCGACTCCTTAGAACCCACTTCATGATAATAATTAAAATAGCCGAAAACCGTTCTTAAAGAATAAGTATCATTAAGGGAGTACTCAGCATATGGGTAAATACCCAATGTATAATCCCACTGACCTTCAGCCGCCGCCTGTTTATAGTCACTGTAAGACGTCCAACCCAAGCCAAGCGCTACACCTACAGTGAGTCCAGTCTCTCCAATTGTAGTCAACATATTCTGACTTAAATCAAATCCGCCTACTTGTTTACTATCTAATGACCCTGAAGAAGTCGCGACCCATGTTCCCACAGAGGAGATCATTTGATATCGACCTAACTTACCAGCATAAGATGCAGATAAACTTGGATCTCCGATATAATAACGGTCGACCTCACCACGAGCAGTACTTACTTTTCCACTAACACCTTTTGTTGGACGAAGCATATTAACACTTGTACCTAAAGTGTAAGACATATTCTTATTTTGACGGTAACGAGCACTGATGGAAGCACCAATTCCAGTCGAAGCTAAATCCGATGGATTGCCATTTAAGTTCGGACGAACTTCACCAAATCCATTGACGACAGATCCACCTTGGTAGTTTGCGGAAGTCGAAAAACTAAACTTCGATTTAGAACCACTCGTAGCTCTCATACGAGCATTGGTGATTTCTGTATCGATATCGTTTTTCTTAGCCGGTTTTACGTCACTGGCTTTTGCAGATGTTTCATTAGACTGCGTGTCTGAGTCGGCTGCCATAGCCGTTGTTCCCATAAGCAGGGCCGCTAATAAAGCGATGCTAGCTGAAGTTTTCATTAAAATAATCCTCCGAGTGGAATGAACATTGGTATGTCCGTTCTTTTGTTTAATTTCCCAAAATCTTCCTTGGTCTTGCTAAAAAGACATGTAATTCTAACAAAACCGACTCATACAAAAGCATCCTGCTCTGAACTGCAACCATTAAGCGGAAAATGCCGCATAAAGTCAAATTAATTGCGCCCATTTCCAAAATATTCAAAAAAGAACGCACTATTTTAAAAAATCCAACACCGAATTCAATCGACAATAAATTAGTTACAAACTTCCAAAACCCCTAACTTTAAAGGGGTCTCAGGGGATTTTTAACAAATTACAAATTCAGCAAAAGTCGTTCGCAGGGGTCTGCAAATCTTATATTCCCAGGAAGCCGCTGACTTTGTTCGAGTATAACATTTATTAATGGGTGCCACTTTTCATAACGCTTTAATTTCAACATATCGTTGAGTCTTTCCAGCACTTCCCCTTTTCTCCACAACCCAGGGAGAAAGAGATCTGAATTCACAAGCTCAGACGGCAGAGGATAAATAAAAAGCTCCCAAGTTTCTGCAGAGATGCCTGACTCAGGAACATGAGCCAAAATGCCTTCTGTAGAGACTTTATAGATCTCCATGAGTGCTGGCACTCGGGCCTCTACAGGTCCCTCTTCAATAGTGGCCACTGATAGAGAAAGTCCCTGAAACCCCTCTATGACTTCTTTGGGCGCGCGATAACTGACCCCAAAACTCTGCATTTGGCTAAAACCATTGGTTTTCACCATATTCTGAATCTCCTCCAAGGCAGTTCCCTTAAGTAAAGCCAGTCCAGCTTCTAAAACGGAGTACGAGTAAGACCTAAACTCATCCAATAGATCATAAGGCGTCACTCCTCGAAAAATATCGGGAACAGCTCCCCTATTTTCAACAGGAAGGCCATTAGGACGTTCGCAATACCCGGAAGTACATCGCATACTCACTTCAGAACCTGGCATGGAATCTACGGAACGATACACGGGACCACCTAAACCTTTCGAAGTTTCTCCCATTATAACCGCACGATGATTGTGTTGCATCATAGCGGGAAAGAAGTCCCCTCCACTTGCACTTCGAGAGTCATTAATAAGCAGGATGGGCTTGTCATAGGTCGCAAACTCATCGGGATACATCTGTCCTGCTTCGCCCTCCTCGTGACTAATGTAAGACCCCATGTCACCACGAAGGCCTGTCCAAACATTTCCAGAGTCATAGTGCTCACGCATAAAAGCCAATTCCCGCGCATTCATGCGTAGATCACTGTATCGATGAGGGCCTCGACGGTCCCGTCCCTGACTCGCAAGAAGGCCTTGTTGATGCATCTCCAGAAGAGTCTCTGAAATCTTCGTATCTGTTGAAACGGTTGTTAAGGGGCGTCCACTGGCAAAAAGCCCCAACCATTTCATAACCAAAAATACAGATCCGCCTGAGTTACCTAATTGATCAATAACCAACATATCAGTGCTGTAATTCATCCGATTAAGAACATTCAGGACCCACATGTATTCGTTCATTATCTCGTTTGGTGAATAACTAGGTATTCGAATCACACCGATGTTTTTGCCCTTATAGTGAATAATATAAGCTGGAATCCTTTGGGTCGGCTGTAAAATCATTTCGCCTTTGCGCCGTTTGGGTTCTTTAGCTGCAGCCTCTAACTCGGCATTAAACTGCAATCCCACATCAGATATAGAACCCGGAGGTAGGTTTTTCAGTCCCTCTCGAAAGTAAGATCGTACATATCCACTTCGCCCAAAAACAAAATGTCCATTGTCAAACTCAGCCCCTTCAGACGGATTAGGAAATTCGTTAGGAAACATGGAACGGAGTTGAATGAAATCAGCCGCTTCAATCCAATTAAACTTACCCTCAAATTCCCCCTGTTGTGCCCGGCGAAAAACAAGAGTGGCCACATCGCCCTCTTTGACTTCTGGCAAGAGCGCATAGGGAATTGTAATGGTCATTTCTAAAGCTGCTTGTTCACGAGCGGCATAAGTTCCATCCTGAACATAAAGCAAATTTCTCTTCGCCAATTCTTGGACAGGCACTCCATTGATCGAAACAATTTCATCACCTACTTTCACCTCTGTAACGACGGCTTGACCACTGTAGAGATTTTCCGAAAAACCTGTAACGTAAAGCTTGCCATCAATCGCCGCGCTATGGATTCCCAAGGTCGCAATGTTCACACTTTTCGTGGAGATATTTGTATGACCATCTCGAAGTTCAGCTGCTAAACCAACCAAAAGAAGCTGCATTTGTCGGGGAGAAAGAATTTTGCGCTCCTTTTTTGCTTCGAAACCGGCATCTTCTTCTAACGTTGTCGCCGTACGAATCAGTCTTCGATATTTTTTTCGAAGACCATTTATTGTAATGGCAAACTCTCGCTCCTTAAACCGCTCCATCCCATAGTGAACTTCTAACTCCGCCAATACTGCTTCCAAGGCGGCATACTGTTGAGACTTTGTGTTCAATGCGGCGGCAAAGATATTGTGATGCAAAAAAACAAGAGAAATGACGACCACAACGATGCGAAACCATCGGTTAAATAACATTTTGCCTCCAAATTATTCAATTTTAACTATAGGATGTTCCACTTTGGAAATTACACTGAACGTTATAATCGGATTCCATCCATTTCCGCAATTTGCAGACACAATTTCTATGGGAATCCCTCTAATCCTTTAAAAAAGCGAAGTCTATAAATGTAAGATCTTCTTACGAGTCAAAAAAAGCCTGTAAGATTTTCTTGACCCCATCGCCTCTCACCCATAAACCAAAGAGATGGAACAAGAAGTATCAAATGTCGATTATTATGTGGGTCTTTTAAATGAATTTTTAGGCAACCTTGCCGGAATGGTGTGGGGCATGCCGCTAGTCATTTTATTAGTTGGCTCGGGCACCTTACTGACACTGTTTTTAGGGTTTCCGCAAATTCGTCTTTTCGGACATGCCATTCGCGTGGTTTTAGGTCACTTTGACGACCCCAATGACCCTGGTGAAATTTCTCACTTCCAGGCCCTCTGCACAGCCTTATCGGCGACGGTGGGTTTAGGCAATATTGCTGGAGTTGCTGTGGCCATTAAAACCGGTGGACCAGGGGCGGTCTTTTGGATGATCCTGGTGGGGCTCATTGGTATGTCAACGAAATTCACTGAGTGCACTCTGGCCTTAATGTATCGCCATGTCGACAAAGAAGGGCATGTTCATGGTGGACCCATGCACTATATCGAACGAGGGCTTGGTAAGAGATTAAAACCTTTAGCTTGGTTCTTTGCCTTCGCCTGTGTGTGGGCATCTTTTGGAGCGGCCAATATGTTTCAAACCAATCAGGTGGCCAATATTTTAAATGCTCATTTTCAAGTGGATCATTGGTTAACGGGACTGGTCCTTGCCATTTTAACCGCGGTAGTGATTATTGGCGGCATTCAAAGAATTGGTAGTGTTACTTCAAAACTGGTGCCTTTTATGGGTGGCATTTATGTCATTGGCTCTCTTTTTGTCATCCTCTCCAATGCATCAGAGATCCCTAGTGTTTTTTATATGATATTTCATGATGCCTTTTCCGGTACAGCTGCCGTCGGTGGTTTTGCCGGAGCTGCTGTCAGCCAGGTTCTTATTCAAGGGGTTCGCCGAGCTTGCTTTTCCAACGAAGCGGGATTGGGATCTGCACCGATCGCTCACTCGGCTGCGGCAACCAATGAACCGGTACGTGAAGGAGTTGTGGCTCTTTTGGAGCCTTTTGTAGATACCGTTGTGATATGCACAATGACGGCGACAGTTATCTTAATTTCGGGCCAGTGGAAGTCTGATTTAAATGGTGTTGAGTTGACGGCTGCGGCTTTCGACTCTGCACTACCCGGATTTGGTTCCGCCTTTATTCCTATTGCCGTCTTTTTATTCGCCTATTCCACTTTGTTAAGTTGGTTTTATTATGGTGAAACCTCAGTCTTATATCTTTTTGGAGACAAAGGAAAACTTCCGTACAAAGTCATTTATTGTACGCTTGCTTTCTTTGGTGCTTTGTGGACCTTAGGACCTGTTCTTAACTTTTCCGATATTATGTTAGGCCTGATGGTCGTTCCCAATATGACCGCCATTATTTTATTGTTCCCGAAAGTCCACAAAGCCACCCGAGACTATGTGCAAAAACTAAAATCCGGAGCCTTTCACGAGCTCCGCTGAGTAAAATAGCTGAAAGTTGAAACAAAAAAGCCAAAAGAG
>JAGRAG010000279.1:7708-8703 GCA_020435025.1 Bdellovibrionales bacterium
CTCTTTTGGCTTTTTTGTTTCAACTCACCCTCTTCAGCCCCAATCCGCCTTTAACGGACTCCATTGATTGTGAATGAAAATTCAGATCACTTAAAAGTTTCATTCGCAATCAATGGGGGCCGCCAGAATCAGTTTTCCATTTTTCCTCTTCGTTTGCCTCGACGGTCTTGATTTTCTCCGCGCAATTTCTGATTAGCTACCTGCAAGGCTTGTCGGCAAGTTCGTAACTCTTGAGGTGTTTTTGCATTAGAAACACAACTCATTGCCGTTTCTAAATTAGCTTTTCTCGCCTCTAGATTTTTCATTGCATCTTGCTTGAGAACATCGAAATTGGCTCCTGGCTGTTTTTGGGCGTATGCCGAACCCAAGATAAAAACACTCATGACCAGTAATATCTTACTTAACCTTAAAACCATTGTTTTTCTCCTTAAAAAGTGAGCGGATTCACTCGTCCATTCCCCACTGTACTCCTCTTTTTTCTACAGGCAAAAATAAACTTGTCCACTATCAGAAACTTGGACCTAACCAGATTAGCCGGCACCATTTGTTAAAGTTAAATTTTATGAATACATTCTAAAAATATGTAATCTTTATTGTTTTAGACACACAAAACATCGAAAGCCTTTGCTGCCTTTACCCATTCTACGTTTGACTCTTAGTTCTCGATAAGATCCCTTTAGTAAAAACGGGCAGGAAGCATCAAAGGGAGTCACTCATCTCGTTGTTTAGTTTTCAATAAGACTTCACAGCTCACCCAGTTAGAGAGTGTCAACCGCCGTTCCCTTATAATAATAATTTTAAACAGTCTGCACCCTTTAATTGCAGATGAAAGTTCAGATCACTTAAAAGTCTCAATGTTCATATACGAAGATCCCATGTGTTTAGCGAAGGGCGTTCGGCTAACCTTAGGTAGCCTCGCTGGAGGCGGGATGGCAGCGAGGCTGGAGTCGTGCCACGAAGCTGAATGCAGGGGATCTTCGTATATGAACATTGAG
>JAGRAG010000279.1:8756-10457 GCA_020435025.1 Bdellovibrionales bacterium
CGCTTAATTTAACACTACAATTATAAAAAACACGAGGAGGGATCAAGCTGTGTCTCAACAACTCATCACTGCTAAAACAAAAGAAAATACGCGCGTCGTTTTTCGAAAAGACCAAATCAGTGCTATCGAAGAAATCACCGGAAGTGCCCGCACCGAACCCTATATTAAGGTGTATACTGGAGGCTTTAGCTTCAATCTCACTGACAGCTTCGAAGAATTTGCAAAAAAATTAGAAGATTAAACTCTCAGAGGAGTCCCCATGAACCCCACCGCCAATGAGCGACACCATTTGAGATTCCATCCAGACCCAAACACTCTGTGCTGGATAGATGATGATCTGCATTCCCAGTCCTATGAAAACGGTCTTGTCGGACTAACTATTAACGAATCCGCTTCTGGATGTAGCGCCGTTTTTTTACAAAACGATCGCATCGCTGAGGGTAAAACCTATCGAACCGTTGTCGGCCGCCTTTCGGAAGTTATGGCAACCATCCGATGGATTCGACCTCTTGACGACAGCACGGTTCGAGTTGGAATTGAATACCAAGATCGATAGTCCCGTTGCCATGAAGAGTGATTTACTAGTCATTGGAGGCGGTGCTGCTGGGCTATTTGCGGCCTGGACGGCCAGCCAACAAGGAAAGACCGTGTCCGTTTTGGAACGCAACAAAAGATTTGGCTTGAAAATTTTAATTTCTGGGGGAGGACGGTGTAACTTTACGAACCTCAAAGTTAAAAAAAGCAACTTCCATTCCCAACATCCTAACTTTCCTCGTTTCGCCCTGGAAAACTTCTCATCTGCTCAATTTGTTGAATTGATCCAAGGAACGCACATTCCCTTTCATGAAAAAAAATTAGGACAACTGTTCTGCGATCGCTCATCTAAAGACATCTTAAATATGCTCCTAGATGGATGTCGTAGAACAGGTGTTTATCTTGTCTCAGATGTTGATGTTCAGAAAATTCAAAAAGATGATTCTCAAAACTTTACAGTTCAAACTTCTCGAGGTTCTTTTGGCGCCTCAAAAGTCCTCATAGCAACTGGTGGCCTTTCATTTCCAAAATTAGGTGTTTCCGATTTTGGATATAAAGTAGCCCGCCAATTTGGCCATAAGGTCACTTCGAGAGAACCCGCCCTAGTGCCCCTTGTTTTAGATTCAAACATTATGTCTGACTTGAAACAGCTGGCGGGAGTCTCCTGTCCAGTAATTGTCAAAATTAAAAAACAGGTCTTTGAAGATGACCTTTTATTTACTCACTGGGGACTCAGTGGTCCAGCCATTTTAAAGGCCTCTCTCTATTGGCAGGCCGGCGAACCCCTAAGAATCAATCTGCTCCCTAATGTCTCTCTTCAAGAGGCTTTTCAAAACCCGGGACTTCGTAGCCTCAAAATTAGCAAATACCTCGATCAATTCCTACCACACCGGTTAGTTCAAGTATGGCTAGATTTTGAAAAAATCGATTCTCAATTGAAGATTCAAGAAATCCCCAAGAAAAGCTTAAACAAACTAGCCAACCAAATCAATCAATGGACCCCAACACCTATTGAAACGGAAGGCTTTAAAAAGGCTGAGGTCACTCGAGGGGGAGTTTCGTTAGATGAAATCTCACCGAGAACCTTAGAGTCAAAACTTGTCCCAGGTCTTTATTTTGCTGGCGAAGTTTTGGATGTCACGGGATGGCTCGGCGGCTACAACTTCC
>JAGRAG010000280.1 GCA_020435025.1 Bdellovibrionales bacterium
ATGGGTAAAGGTGGATCTGAGTTAAGTTTTGGTGATTTTGCATTGGCAGCTACAGATGCGGGCAGAATCACTGCTCGACAAATAGAAGCTAGTCGTATTGCCATTAGCCGGTCTGTAAAAAGAGGTGGGAAGCTTTGGATTCGTATTTTTCCAGATCTACCTATTACAAAAAAACCAGCAGAGGTTCGAATGGGTAAAGGTAAGGGGAGTCCAGAGTTGTGGGTGGCCCTAGTAAAGCCCGGTAGAATTATGTTTGAAATGAACGGTGTAACTCGGGAGCAAGCAGAGGAGGCATTTAGATTGGCCTCTCATAAACTTCCTGTAAGAACAAAATTTTTGGTTCGGGAGTAGGATTGTGAAATACAATGATATTAAAGATTTAACTGTCGATGAGTTACGTAAGAGACAAAAATCTAGTCGAGAAGAGTTATTTGAGTTGAAGATGAAACATTCATTGGGCCAAGTGGCAAACCCATTGCAGATTCGTTATGTTCGCAAAGATATTGCGCGAATTAAAACGGCTTTGCAGGCCAAACTAGCACAATAAAGGAAAGACCATGTCAGAAATAAAGCGTGGAAGAAAAAATGAGGTCATCGGAGAAGTCATTAGCGATAAAATGGATAAAACTGTTTCCGTTATGATTTACCGATTAGTCAAGCACAAGAAGTACGGAAAGTTTATTCGTAAAACTTCTGTTTTTAAGGCACATGACGAGAATAATGTTGCGAAAGTTGGTGATAAGGTTCGCATTTATGAGACTCGTCCATTGAGCAAAACCAAACGTTGGATGCTCGGCGAAGTTATGGTCGCCGCTGAAGGAGATGCTCAATGATTCAGATGCAGACGAAAATGAAGGTGGCTGACAACTCTGGAGCCAAGGTTGTTCAGTGTATAAAGGTGCTAGGTGGTAGCCGTAGAAGAACAGCCTCCGTTGGGGATATAGTAGTTGTCTCTATTAAAGAAGCGATGCCGAACTCTAAAGTGAAAAAAGGGGATGTGGCAAAGGCGGTTATCGTAAGAACTATTCATAAATTGCGTCGCCCAGATGGTAGTTATATTCGATTTGATGAGAACTCAGCAGTTTTAGTCAATGCGAATAAAGAACCTATTGGAACGCGTATTTTTGGACCTGTGGCAAGGGAGCTTCGTGGAAAGAGCTTCGTGAAGATTGTATCTCTTGCTCCTGAAGTGTTGTAAGTGGAGTGAGTCGTGAGTGAAATGAAAGAAAAATTTCAAACTGAAATCGCACCAGCTTTGCAGAAGAAGTTAAACTTAAAAAACGTAACGCAAGTTCCTAAGTTGGACAAAATTGTGTTAAACGTTTGTATCAGTGAAGCGGTAAAGAATCCTAAGGTTCTTAATGTTGCGGCGGATGAGTTAACTGCAATAACTGGGCAAAAAGCTGTAATAACTAAAGCTAAAAAGGCGATCTCGAATTTTAAGTTACGTGAAGGAATGCCTTTAGGGGCTTCAGTGACCTTGAGAAGAGATAATATGTGGGCTTTTTTAGAGCGTTTAGTTCACTTTTCTTTACCTCGTGTTCGAGATTTTCGAGGACTATCTCCGAAGGCTTTTGACGGCCGCGGAAATTATAATATGGGTGTAAAGGAACAAATTATTTTCCCTGAAATCGATTACGATAAAGTCGACAAATTGCGTGGAATGAATATTACGATTTGTACGACGAGTAAAGATGATGCAGGGGGCAGAGCGTTGCTTGAGGCATTAGGAATGCCTTTTAGAAAGCAGTAATTGAGATTTGAGGAGTTGACGAATGGATACAGTCGCAGACTTTATCACTAGAATTAGAAATGCTGGGCTTGCAAAACACGAAAAAGTGGATGTTCCCAGTTCAAAATTAAGACAAGGTATTGCCGAAGTTTTAAAAGACAGCGGTTATATTCGAAGCTACAAAGTAGCTAATGATGGTAAACAAGGTCTTATGAGAGTTTATTTGCGTTACAATGAGTCCGGTGATCACGCTATTAAGAAAATTCACCGAGTAAGTACTCCTGGTAAACGAAGATATGTAAGAGCAGTAGATATTCCTAAAGTGCGTTCGGGTTACGGACTCACGATTTTAAGCACCAATAAAGGAATCATGAACGGTAAAGACGCTCGTGATGCTAATGTTGGTGGCGAAATTCTTTTTAACGTTTGGTAGGTAAGAGATGTCACGTGTAGGTAGAGCACCCATATTTGTAGATGACTCAGTCAAGGTAGCCATTGAAGGTGGTACGGTTGCGGTGAAGGGGCCAAAGCATGCTCTCAGTATTGAGTTGCAACCTTCAATTACAGCGACCTTTGCTGATGGACAAGTGGTTTTGACTCGGGAAAATGATGAGCCTAAGAATCGAGCCTTCCATGGTCTTTACAGAGCTTTGATCCAAAATGCCGTTACTGGAGTTTCTAAAGGATGGAATAAGTCCTTAATCTTAAACGGGGTTGGATATAGAGCCTCGGTTTCAGGAAAGAAGCTAACTTTGGTATTAGGCTACAGTCAT
>JAGRAG010000281.1 GCA_020435025.1 Bdellovibrionales bacterium
GCCAACTCATTTACGATGGATACGATCACGCCACTTTTTTATCCGGTCTCGCTGACGGCTCCTACTTTTTCCGAGTTAGATCAAAAGCGAGTTCCATCGAACCACAAGCGTGGTCCAAGCCGACAAAGCTAGATGTTAGGCATCACACTTTGCGAAGCGCCTTCCTTCTATTTTCTATCGGACTGGTTTCGTTTGTTTTGGTGATCATTGCCATATTAAAAGGCCATGGAAAATCTAAATTTGGGGCCCCACAAACATGAATCAACAACACCTTCCCGCCGAGCTTGGTTGGGCCTTAATCTTTTTAATGAGTGTTTTATGGATCTATTTAGGTCACTACTGGGGACAGAAAAATAAAAGTTTCGACGATATTGCCGTTGGCAGTCGGAAAATTGGACTGGCTTTAGGAACAGCGACCGCTGTCGCTTCATGGATCACATCCAACACCACAATGTTAGCTCCGCAGTTTGCGTTGCAAATGGGAATCTGGGGAATGCTAGCTTATTGTGCCGCCTCCTTTGGACTTTTCCTTTTTGCACCAATGGCGGAACGCATTCGAAATTTGATGCCAAACGGTTACACCTCTGGTGACTTTATTCGTTTAAGGTACGGTCGACCAACGTGGATTATTTTTCTTTGTTTAAGCCTATTTTATAGCATCACCTGGCTAGTCAGTATGTCTATGGCTGGGGGAATTCTATTGGAAAGTCTCTCAGGAATTCCTTATCACTATGGAATGTCCATCATCCTCCTTGTCTGCGTTATCTACACCATGCGCGGGGGAATCTATGCAGTTATTGGGACAGACTTTATTCAAAGCACGATCATTCTTTTAGGAGTCATTATTCTTGGTATAGCTATTTTAAATAAAATTGATGTGGCTGACATCCACGCTAACTTAAAAGAGCGTTCCCCCCTCTTGCTAGATATGCTTTTCCCAGCCCCAATTATGGCTATTTTTAATAATTTACTTTTTGGTCTCGGCGAAATCTTTCACAACAACATCTGGTGGAGTCGAGCCTTTGCGCTTAGAAAAGAAGTAGGAAAGAAAGCCTACTTTCTCGCCGGATTGATTTGGTTACCCGTTCCCATTGCTGCGGGATTCATAGCTTTAACTACCGGAGTTTTAAACATCAATGTTCCTGCTCCCGATATGGTAGGGCCTCTTGTGGCGGCCAATGTTCTTGGAAAATCTGGAGCAATTGTCATTTTTATTGTGGTTTTCTGTTCTTTAGCTTCTAGCATTGATAGTCTTCTTGCTGCCACATCTGACTTATTGACGGAAGACGTGTTTCGCAAAATCTTTCGCCCGACAGCTACAGACAAACAACTGCGTTCTTCTGCACAAAAAATCACGTTGAGCCTTGGACTTCTCGTTTGGCTTCTTTGTTTACCTCGTATCGGCTCACTGGCGACAGTTTTATTCTTTGCCGGACCCATGGTCGGTTCCATGATATGGCCGATCGTTTCAGGACTCTATTGGGAACGTGCCAACGCCAAAGGTGCGATCACAGGAATGATTTTAGGAACTCTGATTGGTTTAGCAACATACTTCCTCGTCGGTTGGTATGTGGCTTCTTTGGTTAGCACTGTCGTCTCCATGGTCTGCGTTTTTCTTTTTACTTCCATACAAAAAAAGCGATTTGATTGGTCTCAATTAGAGGAGGTGCACTGATGCTGTTTCCCGAATGGTTTCTTGAAATCATCATCTACGGATCACTGACATTGTGTACGGGCTCTGTCGCACTGTTATTAATTCTACTTTGGAGAGAATGGAAAAGGGGGCACTTATGGTAATTCAATCTGCAGCCGAAATTGAACATGGTGTAGATACCAAAAATAAAAACAAGATACTAGGACACTGCCCAGATCCGAAAAGTCTATTAGTCGCTGCAAAGAAGCCAGTAGACACGAGAGTGCTTGAGGAGTTAGAGAACACTTCTATCCTTTCCGCACATATGTTTCATTTAGATCTCGTCACCGAGCTCTTTAAACTAGCGGCTTTACTTCAAATACGAGCTACTGACGCCAGCCAAGCCCTATCCGATAAAATTTTAGCAGCTGCTTTTTTTGAGCCGAGCACTCGAACGAGACTCTCCTTTGAAAGTGCTATGTTGCAACTGGGAGGGAAGACATTAAGCGTGACCGAGGCGGCCACCACTGGAATTGCAAAAGGAGAATCCCTAAGAGATATTGGGCAAATGTTTAATAGCTACGCTCATGTCGTCGTCGTCCGTCACACCGAGCAAAAAGCTCTTATGGAACTGAGCAAATACTTAAGAATTCCGATGATCAACGGTGGCAATGGTTCCGATGAACACCCGACCCAAGCCCTTGCTGACTGGTACGCTCTTGTGAAATGGAAGCCGGAACTGGCCCTTTCCCAATTACCAGAAAGTGAAAAAATTCACTTAGGAATCATTGGTTCTCCTGGGAATATGAGATCCGTAAAAAGCTTTTTACGACTCGCACTGCTTTTTGGAAAAAATATTAAAAAAATATCGATCATTTCTGAAATGATCGACCCTCTCGGAAAAGATGTCTCCGAGTTTGTCAATGATAGCCCCATCGAAGTAGAACTCCTTGGGGATCTCAACAAAATCGTTAACAAACTGGATGTCATATATATGAACTCCATCGCCTTGTTGGGCGATAGTTATAAAAAACTGGGCTCACGATACCATCTGACTCGACAATCCAATCTCAAGGACTCCGCTGTCATTCTTCATCCTCTCGCTCGAAACGAAGAGCTGTCTGTGGATCTCGACTCCACAGCTCACAATCTTTACTTTAATCAAGCTGATGGGGCCGTCTTTATTCGACAGGCTTTACTTCTCTCCCTGTTTGGACGTTTTCCCGAGACAACCAACATAAATATCACTCATTAAAGGACCGTCAAATGTGTGGAATATCAGGATTCTGGAATTTAGATAAAGATAAAAACTTCGACGAATCTACTCTTAAAAAGATGAGCGATGTTTTGGAACATAGAGGTCCAGATGGTCGTGGTTATCACTTTGATCCCTCGTTACGATTCGGAATGGCTCACAACCGATTGGCAATTATTGGCTTAGAGTCAGGACAGCAGCCCATTTTAGATTCAGGAGGGCAACATGTCCTGTGTGCTAATGCTGAATTTTACGACTATAAAAAAATTCGAGGAAAGCTTGTATCTGAGGGAGAGGCCTTTACGACAAAAAGCGACTGTGAAATTGCGCTGAAACTGTACAAAGCCTTTGGACTGGATTTTTTAGATCACCTGCGAGGAGAATTTGCCTTCGCTCTTTTTGACAAGAAAAAACAAGAGCTTTTGCTTGTCAGAGACCGCTTTGGCATCCGCCCACTGTACTACTACAACGATCCTCAAAAAATTCTTTTTGCTTCGGAGATAAAGTCACTTCTCGCTTCCGAACATATTGTGCCTGAAATTGATGCTAAGGCCTCTCTTCACCAACTGATGCAGGTGATGGTACCCGGACAGACGCTTTTTAAAGATATTAAAGCTCTGCTGCCAGGCCACGTTTTAAGAGTGAAAAAGACGGCCACGGGACTCTCCTATGAAGACATTACTTATTGGGATATGCAATTTCCAGAAGATGGGCAACACTCTACAGCTTCAGAGGAAACCATTATCTCTGAACTTCGAGATCAGTTGATTGAGTCCATTGCTTTAAGACTTGAGGCGGATGTCCCTGTGGCCTGCTATCTTTCTGGAGGAATCGATTCTTGTTCCATATTAGGGCTTGCATCGGCCATTCAACAATCCCCCGTAAAAGGCTTTACTATAAGCTTTGATGACAATCGTTTCGACGAAGCTCAAATTGCCAAAGAGATGGCCCTTTCCTGTAAGGCCGAACAGGATATTTTAAAGGTCTCTTCGCATCAACTTTACGGAGAGCAATTTGAAAAAGCCCTATGGCATTCAGAAAGAACCTTTTATAACACCTTAGGTGTTGCAAAAATGCTCATGAGTCAACACGTTGTAAACAGTGGCTACAAAGTAGTGATCACTGGGGAAGGATCCGATGAACTCTTTGGAGGTTATGCCGCTTTCAAACGAGATATGCTTCTGCATGACCCCGACTCTCAGAACTCTAAAGGACACTTAAGTCAGCTACAATCAAACAATCAGATCTTTCAAGGATCCATACTTGCTGAACATGAAACTCGTCACCCTGCCTTTGAAGACCTTATGGGGTTCACTCCCTCGTGGATACAACCATGGATCTTGACTCATCGTTTGGCAAAAGACCTACTTAAGGACTCTTTTTTAGAAGAAATTGGCGACTATGATCCCTTCGTGGCTATTGCTGAAAGTCTTTCTCCCAAGGCTCTACAGCATCGCCACCCCTTGGATCAATCGCAATACACCTGGATTAAGACAATGCTTGAAGGGCAAATATTAAATTGGGGCGGTGACCGCGTCGATATGGCTCACTCTTTAGAAAGTCGACCCGCCTTTTTAGACCACAAAGTGGCTGAGTTTGCAGCCCAGATTCCGCCAAAACTTAGAATTCAAAACGGCATCGAAAAGTGGGTACTTCGTGAAGCGATGAAACATATTTTACCTGAAAAGCTTTATCGAAGAGAAAAGTTCGCCTTTATGGCTCCGCCGGCACACACTCACAGCAAAAAAACCGAAGCTCTGTCGGCTTTGCTGGATAAACATCTATCTCAACAGCAGATCGACTCTTCATTTGCTTTGCAACCAGAAAGTTGGAATCAGTTTTTAACAGAGTATCGAACTTCAAAGGATTCATCTTATCAAACTCGATGTGATATTATTATCAATCATATGATTCAGCTTCATGCTCTTAAAGAGAGTTTTTGTGGGAAAGCCAATTAGGAATGATTCAAGTTCAAAACCTGACGAAAGCTTTTCATCCTGATCAGCCTCCTGCCGTGAACCAAGTGACCTTTACATTAAATAAAGGGGAAGTCGGCTGTCTTATTGGTACAAGTGGAAGTGGAAAAACCACAACTTTGAAAATGATCAATCGTCTGATCGAACCCACAGCCGGAAAAATTTGGGTCAATGGCTCATGCCATTCAAACTCCAAAGCCATCGCTTGGAGACGAGGGATTGGCTATGTGGTCCAGAAAGCAGGACTTCTTCCTCATTTAACGGTCTCAGAAAATATCTCATTACTGCCAGATATCTTAAAAAGAGATAGAAAATCGACCCAAACAAAAGTGGAAGAACTATTAGAAATGGTCAATTTACCCCTATCCGAATACGGAGCCCGTTATCCCGCAGAACTGAGCGGCGGACAGCAACAACGTGTTGGAATCGCCCGAGCCTTGGTGGAAGACCCTCCTGT
>JAGRAG010000282.1:0-6749 GCA_020435025.1 Bdellovibrionales bacterium
AATAAACTGAAGCTTTTTTATTAGATCGATTTTTTCGTTAACAGCCGCCTTTTTCATTTCCTGGACCTCCCTGCCTTCTTCTCCTCTTGCCTTGTGCTTTATCATCTTTCTTAATTTTCTTTTTCAATTCATTTCTCTCTTTTTTTGAAAGAGTTGGATCTTTTAGACGTTCCTCTATATATCTTCTTTGTTCTTCGTCAATTCCAATTCTATTATTTCCTCTCTGAGAGAAAACATTTGTTATTGCTCCAATTATGGCTCCAGCGCCAATATACCCTCCTGCACTGACTCTACCTCCGCCGGTTAAATAGTCATTTCCACCCAACGCCGGTGATCTAGCACTTTCGCCTTCAGTATCTAATAAATTAATCGGATCCGAAAACACATAACCATAAAAATTAGTATCTCCAGATAAGTATAGCGTAGAATCTTTTGATGTCCAACGACCAGATTCAGGCGAATAGTCTCTTGCTCCGAATCGAACCAGTCGAGTATCTGTATCGTAGATACCTCCGGCAAATCCAAAAATTTGAAATCCCGGATTTGAGTCACTTAAAACTTTACCAAACTCATCATAATCTATAATTTGAGTTATCGTACTATCAGATACCTTCTGTACAAACCTCACACTTCCTAAATGATCACTGACGATCTTATAAATCTCTCGACTTTGAATCAGGTAGTCGGGAACATTCCCTTTTGAACCATACACAAATCGTGACTTTACAGTGCCATCTGGGTTTAATAGCGCTATAGGGTTAAGGGCATCTTCATAAAGAAGCCCATAGACCAAAGTCCCATTTAGCTTCTTTCCGATCCTGCGGTTTTCGGCATCGATGATGTAGGTGATCACGTCTCCATTGGCTAGAGTGACCTCTCTAAGGTTACCAAACTCATCGTAGACATAGGATGTTTGCTCATTTGTAATCTTGTCCGTTTTGGTTTCTAAATCGCCATTAAGATTGTAAGTGTAATTGTATTTTTCATCACTGGTGAGGCGGTCTTGGGCATCAATGACATTTTGTGGGCCATTATTAATAGACAGTCTATTGCCATTGCTATCAAACTGATAACTTCTTTGGATCGCTCCATCTATTTTGACTTCATCCAGTCGGCCACTTAAATCGTAGTGATATTCATAGATCTTTGAACTTCCAGAAATTGTTTCCGTCTTTTTAGTGATGCGTCCCAGATTATCTCGTTCATAAGACCAACTAATTAAGTTATTGCTATAGGTCTCTACTTCACCAAACACATTGTAAGTTACCGTGTCAGTCTGGCCACCCAGATGAACTCCTGTTAACAGACCATTTTGTGGATCCCGATCATAGGTGGCGCTTCCAGCTGATACTAAGAGTCCGTCATCATCAAAACCATAGTTGATAGCAGAACCATTGACAAGGACCGAGGCCACGCGGAAAAAGTTATCGTACACATAGTCGACTTGACCATTAACAGTTCCAGACCACAGAACTCCATCCACAAGATGGCCGTCATAGGAAAACTCCATATGCTCACCCGTGGGGGAGTTTTGAATCGTGACCTGACCACTGATATTGTTGTACCCAAATGTGTAGCTTCCAAGACTTGTGACTATAGAAGTCAGGCGTTTATTAATAGGATTATACACGTAGGTAATATCCTTACCGTCAGGACGATGTATAGCCGTTAGCTTTTTTTCCAAGTCATATTCATAAGTCGTAGGAGCCGAAACAGCACCCAATAGCGGTGGGTTGTAGCCAGTATTAAGGTCAATCGAGTTATAGATAAATCCATGTTCTGCTCGACCAGGTGGCGTGATTCCGATTAGGTTTCCGTTAATATCGTAGCGAAAACCAATAATCCGGCCATCGGGTAGAGTCGTTTGAGTCAGTCTGCCGACAGCATCATAATCAAAAAATGTCTGTTGATTTAAGGCATTCGTCACAGATTCCAAAAATCCACTGGCATAATAAGTATTTTTAGAAAACCTCACTCCTTGAGTCACCATATCCAATCGGCCCTCTGGGGTGTAAGTAAAATTGGTTGAAACAACACCTGGTGTGTGCTGATCAATAGGTCTTTCTAATCCATCAATAATAACGGAACGACTTCTCCCTAAAGAAGAGGTAGATAGAATTTCCCCAGTAGATTGCGTGAAGACTGATTGGCTGACAATTCCATTTGTCGATGTCTGATAGGTGAGCGATGTTAAATTGGCTCCCGAAAACTGAGCCCTAATATCGGTCTCCTGTGACTTTTGAAGACCACTTGGCAAGGTAATGATAAATCTTTTTTCATAAGGTGCCGTCATACCAAATCGAGGGTCTGGTGCGAGTTCTAAAGAAGTGACTGTCCCTGTTTTGGAAATGATTTTCCGCTTCGTCGAGGCAGCCTCACCAACACTATTTGTGCCATCTACAGAGGTAATACTCAATTGACCTTGAGATGAGGTGTTTTGTTCATAAGAGTAAGAAGTCTGTTGACCACCTGGAAGCGTTGTCAACATCCTAAAAATACGATCTTCTTCCGGAATCGATGTATCAGCTAACGTGATAAATTCACCCTCACTATTTTCATCTCGAGTGAGCTTGCCATATATATCATATGTGAATTTACTGTATCCGCCTTTGGGACGACGAAACTCCTTCAAAAGTCCATCCGTACCCCAGTAATCCATGTTGTAGGTCTCGCCCAAGGGGTTTGATACGGACTGCATCCAACCGTCTGGATTTAGATAAATGGCATAGGATCGACCCTCGGGCCCCTCGATGGATTCTAATTGACCGTCGATAGAGCGATGAAATTGAGTTCTTTTACCAAAGGCATCCGCCTGTGCCACTAGCATATTATTAGTATCATATTCAAAACTTAAAAGAACAGCGTTGGTTAATGCACTACGAGTTTCTAAATGAAGTCCCTGTTTGTCAAAAACATAGAGCTCCGAACCACTTTGTGAAGGAACAACGAAGTGGTTCAAGACTAGATCGGGAAGCTTTGACGGAACAATTTTACGAATCAAATGGTTTTTTGTATCAGAAAGGACAATTTCGCCATTTGGTGCAAACGCAACTCCAGAAGGGTTAGAGAGCTTTGTTGTATAAGCGGACAAACCCTCACCATTGTAACCGGCAGCATTGGTTCCAGATATAGGTTCCGTACCAGAACCAATAACTGTCTCAATAGTTCCGTCTCCTAGTATGCGGCGAATCGAAGAACCCTTAGAAATACCCGCATAGACGCTGGACCACTCGGTGATATAAAGCCAACCCGTCACGGGATCGACAGCTAGGTCTTCTATGTTGTACCCGAAACTCGCTTCTAATGCTTTTACCCCATTTCCTAGAAGATCATACTGACCATCTCCAGCAATAGTGTTGATCATTCCATCATTCGTCACTTTCCGAATCACATTGCTATCAGCAATATAAAGTTCATCAGAAGGACCCACAGCAATCGCCTGGAGCGATCCAAACGTGGCTTGAGCTAATGGACCACCATCTCCATTACTGACTCCGGTTGGCGTTTTAGAGTTTATTGTATCAATAATTCCTGAAATATTGATTTTACGGACTCTTTGGCTCTGAGTTCCTGCAAGATAGATATTTCCGGAAGAGTCCACAGCCATTCTTAATGGATTTGTTATTTGTGCATCAATTGCCGGCCCACCATCGCCAGTAATTGCTGGCGTTCCATCTCCGGCAACAGACCACAGCACTCCGTTTTTATCGATTCTTTTTAAGTAGCTCGCAACCAATAGATAAAGATCGCCATTAGGAGAAATTTTGATATCTCGAATTCCAAAGGGGATTCCTGAATTTATGGCCAATGTGCCATCCGCACCAAAAGTTAAACTACCATCCCCAATGACTCGCACCTTTTGGCCATCCCTCGTAATTTTCTCGACAGCCTGTGAACCTGGGTTGATAAAATAGATCGTTCCATCACCGGCGACTTCGAGCTGACCCGGATCACAAATGGCCATTTCAAGTGCAGGACCATCAACATCACTGCCACAAACACCTGGACGGCCTGCCACATTTAGGACAACGCCGTCCAACCATCCTGCCGAGTATGCCGTTCCGTCTCCGAGAAACACTTTCTCTGTTCGAGGCTCGTAAGAGTGCCAAGTAGAAGGCGTCCATCCGCCAAAGCTTTTTTTAATGGAAATCGATTTTGAATTTTCTAAAGTCACAAGATAAGAGTTCTCAACGGCAATCTGCCTTTCCGGGCGTACGGCAATGATTCTTACAAGCGGCGGGAAAATCGCAAATGAATTGCGAAAATCTAAGTCAGCATCAGCTCCTGCTTCGGAATCAATTCCATAATAAACAGCATCAAAATAATATCTGATTGTTATCCGCCCTTGAGTGGCTCCATAAACACGACGCCCAAAACGGTCCAGTCCGTCCCATTCCATTTCTGTAAACAAATCATATCCTGGATTCAGAATCTCTTTTTTAATCTGCTGACCAACAATATCCAATATCACTTCGGCTTTGATCGGCAAGCCTCCGCTTGACTCCGTTACACGCACTCTCAGAGATTTTTTGCCATATCCTTCAACACGATCGCTACGATAGTGAAGAGAGACGGGTAGACCCTCAAGAAAGAGATCCTCTCGCAATACCTGTCCAAAGACTTCAATAGAAGACCCTTGAATGATCGTCGACCCCATTTCACATTGATTGGGCTCCCTGTCGCGACCTTGATTGTTGTTGTTATTGTTGTTGCTATTGTTATTTTGATTGTCATTGCCATCAAAAAATTCTGGCGGCAAATTGCCTCCTGGTGGCTGTTTACCCGCTCCATCTTGACCACCTGGAGGCCCACCGCCTGGGGGATTCATAGAATCATTTGGTGGCCCGAAGGGCCAATTGCAATCAAAAGGAGTAAAGTGAGTGACCGGAACACGCCACAAGGTTTTACCGACTGCGTAATTGTCGGCGAGAAGTCGTCTCTCGTCATCGGTAACCCCAACCTTTAAAAGGTCTGCCGAGCTTGCAGGTTGTGAATCTCCATTAAAATCGAGATCCGCCAGTCCGTTGGTCACCCCTAATATTTTGATAATGAGTCCATCATGATCGGGAATCCATTCGCCTCGTTCTCGATCCAAATATCCTACCGGCACATGTTCACCGACGGGGAAGTCTAAAAAGTTATCAATGAATACCGGTAAGGGTTGACTAAAGTTGATCGACTTTGCACCTATTGCCACAGCCTCATCCGCACTGAGTTCTACTGCATAGGTATAGCCACTACTACTTGGCAGTGGAGCTGGCATGGCATTTTGACCATTAGCTCCTACTGTGTACTCCGTCATTCGTATGCTTAACCGATCGGCATTCACTTGGGTTCCATCTTGACGGACGATTTGAGCTTGAGTATTTGCCGGGATCATTACCTTTACATTTCTTTGACCGCTTTCATCCAAAGTTGGACTGGAAGTAGCCAGCACCGCAGAAGAAGAGTTCATATTGACTCTACTGACTTTAGAGTCGTAGGCCATCATTACAACGGGATCTAATACAAAGTGATCATTCCATACTTGACGAACTTTACGGAGAACCTCTGGATATCCTGACCGACTAAATTCTAGCGTTACCGGGTCGCCACCATTAAAAACAAAATCGAAAGCTCCATCTGCTCTAGAATATGTGTATCCATATTCTGGCTGATCTTTAATCTGAATCTTGACTCCTGCCAAAGGAGATCCGTCGTTCAAGCGAACAAAGCCACTGACGCCAGAAGCTCTTTCAGTGGATATGACGTCTTGAGCGACTCCCACTTGAATTGGATTAGGCCCTTCATAAAGAAAGCTTAAAGCTTCTCCCGGTGATCTCAAAGTGACGGGTGATTCAATCGGTGTTGGGTCTACAGGTGCTTCAGGAACAACAATAGCTTCTGCAAGAATTTGTACCGAAGAAGAATGAGACGCCCCTGTCGAATTTGTCACGATCAGTGAAACCGTATAATTACCTACTGAATCAAAATAGTGACTCGTTACAGATTCCGTACTCACTTGACCATCGCCAAAATCCCAGTGAAAAGTTAAAGGACCTCCTTGGGGATCTACAGAGGACGATCCGTCAAACAGCACCAACAGCGGAGCTTCCCCTGAGTTGCGATTCACTGATATCACCGACACGGGAGGTTGTACCGGATCTTCAATAATTTGTATGTTTATAGTTTGAGGAGCAGAATGATTTCCTGCGAGATCCCTGCCCACAATTTGTAAAGTCTGCGCACCCAGCTCACTGAATGAAGTGTGAAAGCTAAAAGTCAAACCATCTTCTGATAAAGTGGCCGATTGGCCGTTTACTTCTAATAAGCTCAAGGTCTCATCTGCATCACCACTTACGACAATTTCACTGCCTTGAACAAACTCTTGACCCTGCGTGGGCGAATGTATCGTTATTTCTGGAGGAAATAAATCTGCAACCGTAATCACCTGGGTAGAGCTATGATGGCCTCCCTTAGAGTCGGTCACTGTCAGTGTCACAGAATAGGTTCCATAATCCATATAAGAGTGAGTGACCTCTGGTCCGACTTGACTTCCATTTTCGTCTCCAAAGTCCCAATTATACGATAAAGAATCTCCATCAGGATCAGAACTCATGCTGCCATTAAAAGACACCTCAAAGGGTTTGGTTCTATCAGAACTTGTTTGAAAGAAAAACAAAGACGTCGGCGGCTGATTTTCAATATCTTGATAAATCCCCAAGGTCATTTCTGAGCCCCAATGACCCTTTACTCTAATTTTTAAGTGC
>JAGRAG010000282.1:6771-7709 GCA_020435025.1 Bdellovibrionales bacterium
CAGAGGCAATACTAAATTAGCGACACTTTTATTAAATAACTTTTTTGAAACAATCTCACGATTGTTTAAAATAACAGTAGCAGATTGCACTCGCTGGAACTGCGTTTTCCATTTGTTCCACTTATTGCCCCATCTACACAGATACTGACGCCACCCATCTTTACGATGACAGTCTTTATAAGATATCGATTCACCATCCCCATTGATTAACAGCAGGTAATAGTTACCAGCCTGTGAATTTGTGATTGAGAATGTCTCAGAGTAATACTTATGACCTTTTTTTATGGGCGTATAGGTTTTCGGACCAAAAACATGGATTTCTTCAGCTATCGCTAAAGAGCACCCAACAGATCCAATAAATATAACGATTGAAATAAACGAAAGGACAAAAGCAGAGCTCAGTTTCTTCAACATACATACCTCAAGAATTTAGATTCTAAGAGGTATCGGTCTCACTTCGATTTCCTAAACGTTAGTTTATAACAAATCTTGTTTAATTTTCATTAAGCCGTTTAAAGGGCGTGCTGTACTGAAAAGTATGTGTATTAAGTTTATGTAAATGTCGCCAAACTAAAGTTTTCATATAGACTGTGTTTCAGTAAAAATCAGAATGGCATTTTACTAATTTTTTATGCGAAGATATAGCTTTTGAGCTGATATCTGATCAATATTTAACAGTTCAGATATTCACAAATTTTACGCAAGTATATTAGGTTTCTATTTTTCGCAATCATTGACGCTTTAGAGTGTATCGACTATTGTATGACTTATGGGTCAGTATAGAATTAGTGTAGTAACATTCATATGCACTTATTTAGGGAGTCTTATCGCAAGCGCAGCTCGGGATAAGGCAAAGGAAAAGAAAACCTTTTTAGATGGCTTTAAAAGACAAGAAAATCATGCTATGGCAATAATATTAGCTTTGATTGCTGCTGGAA
>JAGRAG010000283.1 GCA_020435025.1 Bdellovibrionales bacterium
AACAAAAAGCTGATTACGAAGGCCGCAAGCAGTCCATAATCAATAGCGAGCTTGGCAAAAAGCCAAAATGGAAAAAGACCAACCCGGACTAAAGCTCGAACGGCCTCATTGTCGGCGATGGCTTTCGCCCATGCGGGCCCGTAAGTGTAGTACCAATCAACAAATTTTTTTCTTAATAAATTGGGCTTTAAAAAGTGATCTCGAAAGCGACGTAAATCGGCGACCTTAGAGTTCCACAAAGAGCCGAAGGCGGCCGTGGCAATAAAGCAGTTTAAATCTTCATCGAGAAGACCAAAAACTTCAGCGGGCGTCGCAATATAGGGACAGTTTAGATCATCGGCAGCTGTGGGGCTGGCGCCACAGGCAGTTGAAATGACGTTATCATGAAGAAAGTAGCCGATGTTGCCTGCTTGATCAATAGATGCCGTCCGAAAAAAATAAGGGGTGTTGTTAGTCAGACCGTCGACGGATTTGTCACTAAGAAAAAATCCTTCGCTATCTTGAGAAATGCCAAGATCTTCGAAGAGATCGTTGGGCGAAGAGGGAAAGCCCCCTTCTTTAAAATAAACACGAATGTGTGTAAAAGTGAGTCCTGAAGTTGTAGGAAAGCTGCCTTCTGTTAAAATGTCCTCGATCACAACTTTGCCATCTCCAGGGTTTGCTGAAAAAGCGCAAACCCCTTCCGTGTTGCCAGCGTCATTGCACGTAGTGACCGTGTCACCAGCTTTATAGACCTGAAAAGAAATCTGGCCACTTTCGACATCGGCAAGACCGTTGGCATCCACATCAATTCCAACGGTGAAGGTCTCCGACTCACTGACGGAACAATCACTTGCAGCTTGTTGCATATGCGAACAGAGTGTTCCCCATGTGACATCAAAAGAAGCTGTGTCCCCTTTGGTGACTCCCGTACTAGCGTTACTAATGCTAACTTCATTGCCGCCGGCTTCATAAACGCGGACAGTTCCGGTTTGTGTCAGATCACTAGTGACTCGAAACCTGACGGTCATAACTGTAGAGCTTGAGATCATTTTTGGATTGCAAGCGGTAAGCCCAGCGGCAGTCGCACAGCTATCGCAGGTGGATGTACCAGTGGTGCAGGTTCCAGAGGTCCCACCGAAAATTTTGATAGATTTATTAGTGATATCAACGACAGAGTTTGAGGCATTGATGACTTCAACAAGTTCGATGGAGCCAAGTGATGGCAACGTTCCTAAAAAAGCGAGTGATATCAATAAGGTCCTCATTAAATTATCACACCATGGTCTAGAAAAAGAGTCAAAATAGGATCGAGCAATAATTTAAAAATTGACCTTTAACTGACGATCCTCGACCAAAGTAGGATTTAAAGGACATAAATAACGTAACCAATATAGGCGAGGCCTAAAATAAAGCCACTGCTTCGGTGAATTTTTTTTCGTCCAAACCAAATTAAGGGCATGATCGCCAAAGTGGAGACCAACATAAAAGGAGTATCGAAATTTAAAATATTTGTTTCGGCAGGAAGATCTTTGATCGTCGCAGCGCCGCCGGCGACCGCTAAAGTGTTCATGATGTTGGAACCAACAACATTGGCAACGGCGATATCGTCTCTTCCACGGTAAGCTGCAACGGCTGAAGTAGCTAACTCTGGAAGGCCTGTTCCTACGGAGATAATAGTGACCCCAATGACCCTTTCAGATAGTCCCACCAGTTGTCCAATCTGGACGCCACCCAAGAGAGCAATATGGGCTCCACCAATCAGAGCTACTAGGCCAATTGTTAACAGCCCAAGATCCATCCATACTGACTTGGATTGAATGATGTCGTCTTCATCTGTTTCTAAATGAAAGTGTTTGGCGACTTTAATGGAGATCATCATAATGATCACCATGACACCTAATGAAATCATACCTTCAGATTGGCTATAGGCGCCGTCATATAAGAAGAAATAAAATAGCAAAGAGACAAATCCTAAAGCGGGAAGGTCAAAGATCACTAGATTTTTGGAAACGACGTTGGGTTTTAAAATTGAGGCGGCACCTAAAATGGCGAGAAGATTGAAAATATTAGATCCTACAACATTCCCGAGCGCGATATCAGGAGTTCCTTGCAGAGATGCTAAGACGCTTGTCAGAAGCTCAGGTGCCGAAGTGCCAGCGGCAATGATGGTCAAACCGATAACAGCGGCCGGAACTTTGAGTCTTGTCGCCAAACTGACTGACGCCCTGACGAGGCCTTCACCTCCAGCGATGAGAATAGCAAAACCAATCAAAAGTAAGCCCAGGGCAATAATGTATTCCAACATCTCTCCTTCTACTTTTAAAAAAGTAAACGGCTAATTGAAACTTGTCACCCTAAAGTCGTGAGGCTCTAGAGAGAGTTGTCATTTCAAAGAGGGGCTGAGACTATGGAAGAGTGCAACAGACAAAAAAATGTACTTCATATAAAAGATTTTCTGCCGGGTTGCGGCTCCTTCGGGTAGTCCTTTCCTTGGTAGTTTTAGAAGCAGGAATTGCTGGAGCGCTATGTGTAAAAGAAAACGTTGCGAACCTGAGAAAAGGACCAGGGACTAAGTATTCAAAAACATGGACCGTAGGAAAGTACACTCCACTAGAGGAGGTTCAGCGCCAGGGAGTGTGGATCAAGGTTTTAGACGTCGATGAAGAGGAGCACTGGATTCATAGGT
>JAGRAG010000284.1 GCA_020435025.1 Bdellovibrionales bacterium
TCATTCTAATTTTTTTTAATTTCATTCAAAACGGGGAGTAAATAGATAACAACTCTCCGTTTTGTTATCTATTTCTCGGAAAATTTCTTAAATTTCACTCGAGTTTTTCTGTAATTCTTAAATTATTTTCCACCATCTTTGCCCTCAATAACTCTGAACTAAAGGATTGAGTCAGTACAACTCGGGAAATGAGTCATTTTGGTACACCGGTAGCGTCAAACTCAATTTATTTGCTTTTAGACTGGTATCTCTTTTGCTCTCTGTATAAAGTGCTACACACAATCATTAAGGGGGGAAATCATGAAAGCTCTATTAATAATACTCTTACTCAGCGCAAGTTCATTTTATGCAAATGCAAGTTTGGAAAATGGACTCACTGCTGCGAATCCAAAACCCATTGAAAAAATTGTTTCTGTCACTCAAGTATTTATGCCAGAACATTTTGGAACTGGTGAAAATGTCTACGCCGTCATGTCTGGATTGTTTCCAAATGGCTGCTATGTTTATCAACGCGCGGAGTTGCAAAAAGATCCACGTGAAAATAGATATGACATTCGCAATATTGCGCTCGTTCACCAAGGAATGTGCATCGCCGTGTTGGTGCCCTTTAACCAACAAGTTAAGTTCGGCGTGCTAGATCCAGGAACTCACCACTTCCGTTTTCACAATGGTGATGGCACTTATATTGACAAAAGCGTCATCGTTCAATAATTCATTTTGAACACTGGGTCGCCTCTTAGGAGGCGACCTTGCTTTTATAAAGGACTGTCAAAATGAAGTTTAAATCGATACAAAAAGCCGCCTTTGACTTCCACGAAAAATTAAAAATATATTTCGTTTCTGTTTTAGCCATTTCTTCGGCTCTTTTCTTGATCAACACTAGTAGTTTTGCGGAAATACCATTTCCAAAGTCCATACCCTTTCCACATAGTAGCGACCCTGAACTCGCTAAGATTGTAGGACATTGGGGCTATTCCCACGCTTTGTATAAGGGGCAAGTACAACCCAAAAGAGATCCCGACATGTTTTTAAACTATCAATTTGATCTCAAAGGAAATTCGATTCTCAGTTGGCACAATCAAAGAACTGGGCTTTTTTGTCTAAGGTACGGAAAGTTCACTCTTGTTGATGGAGTTATACACGACAAAGTTGTAGATCTGGATCCCAATAACTCTCTCACATGTGCAGAAGACCCTGACATGCGCCTAAATACAGAAACGGCCACCCCTTATTCCTTTAATGGTGACCAGTTACTGTTGCATCTTTCAATTGGTGCCGACCCCTTTATCTTCGTATGGACCAAAGAGTCCGCTACTGAGCCAATTTTTTAAGAGCTTGTAGTCGCTCACTAACATCGGGCGGGACGTAAAGGCCGCCTGAGCCCGCAAATCCAAAATATATATTTGATTCATATCTTCGAAAACACTGCATTGCTAATTTTGAATGCGGTAGTTGCTCGATACAAGCCTCAAAATAAAGATCAGAGATTCCATCTTGTGCCCCATCATTCAATGCATCATAGGAGCGCCCTAAAAGATAAAGACTTTCCGCCACACGAGGCGGCTTTTTATCTTGTCTTAAATTATCATGCAGTAAAGTCGTCGCTCGTAAATACTCAACTTGGGAACTTTTATCAGCAAAAAAGCCTTGGTTACGAACCGCTTTTTCTATCAAAGAACGAGCCGTGGACAACTTATCGCTGTCCTTTTTTAATTTTTCATTTTTCCATTGAAGCAAGCTTTTCTGCCAAGCTTTTGCGTCTTCCTTCAAAAAAGCTGCAACTCTAGGCGTGGAGGTGATTTGACCAACTATCGCTAGTCCTTCCTTGGGACTTTGTTTGACCCTAACAGCGAGATTGAGAGCATTCATAGCCGCTTTTTCCCATACGAAGGTTTTCTTTTTCGCGAGCTTTTCATCCGCCAAAATTTTGTTATAAAGATCCATCGCCGCATCATATTCACGAATCGCTGAATACAATTCTGCCTTTTCGATAGGATCTAATTTCTCAAACCTTTTACTGTCTCGCCAACGAGCAAATTCTACCCCATAGTTGCCACGACTGTGACACTGTACACAATAGGCTGTCGTCCTTTTTAAAACACTTTGAGCATAACCTCTCTTACCATCTGCGAGAGCCATTTGTGCTCTACTAATCTCCCTCTGAAAGGATTTCGCAATAAATAAGACACTAGGATCACTCCCAATACTATCCATTTTTAAACGTTTGCTATCTCCCTCAATAACATGTGCTAACTTTGACAAATGATTAACGTCAGCTTCAATCCTTTCGAAATTATCAGGGTTATTAAATTCTTGCTGACTCATTATTAGTGGAAATAGATCCTCTATCACAGCAGCAAACGTGTCCATCTTTCCACGCCACTGTGAAGTACCATCTGAAACTTCACTTTTTTGAGCACAAGAAAGAAACAATACTGAAACGGAAAGAACAACAATTAGGACTCGAACAAAATATCGCATTTTTAATCCCCCTAAGATTGTCAATATCTTATATGGACTTTGTTAAAGTTACGAGTATTATTTCCAACTAGACACCAAATATCAATAGTTTAGATGAACTAAATAAGAAACACTAAACAAAGACCTAGAAAGTATTTCACTAAATTGATTTAATATTATGAAAACATAATATAAATTTGCAAACACCCACAGTCTAAGATATCTGTCGATTACATGGAGGAGGACACATGAAAAATTCGATTATAGCACTATTTGCGACTGTTACTTTAGCATCTGCCGTTCATGCTGATTCTAAAATAAAAGACCTACCTTATCCCAAAGGAAACCCATCGGCCCTAGAACTGGCCCAACAAAATCAATACGTTGACAAATTTTATGGAATGTCACGTATGCCTATTGCCTATCAACCCACTGGACGCGCTGTCCTTCTGACAGGAAAAAAAGGAGGCTCGCTATTTACAACATTCGTTGAAAGATATATCAACACCGCACCCGTAGGGACCCACTATCTTTCTCAGGAACTGAGTGTTTTTTTATCAGGCAAAAATCAATCGTTAGGCTTTTTGATTTCAGATTTTGCAGATGACCAACTGCCAATGTTCCAAGTTTGGTCGCCGGAACTTAGAAAAGTTCGCCGTATGCCGACTCCCTTATTCGATGATCGTTGGGGTGGGTCAGATTTCACATGGGGTGAAATGCTTTTACAACGACCTGAATTTGAAACACATAAAATCGTTGACGCTGAAACGTTTAACCGTTGTTTAGGAACTTTGCAAACCAAAGCTCCTGCTCCATGGGCTGACAAAATCCCTCAAGGCTCTTGTTATCAACAAGAACGACCTGTCTATGTTCTGAAGAGCATCCCAACTTTTTCACAAATTAAAGAATACGATTATCGCATTCGGTTTATTGATGCCCAAACGTTTGCCGACTACCGTACGGAATACTATGCCGGCGGCCAACTTATCCGAGTCGTCGAGAAAAACTGGGGCCCTATGGGTATGGAAGATCCGAGAATTCAAGGCTGGAGCTATATGTACGGTTACGATCTTAGGAAGAATACAGAAAGTATGTTCCTACAAGTGGACCGAAATACCACATGGAAACCTAAAGATGGTGAATTTTGGAGTGATCAAACTTTAAGACGTTTGCATAGATAAAACAAATCATTCCTTAAACGGCACCCATTGTCGGGCACCCCTCGTCGGGCACCCCTTTAATTGAGGATGAATTTCTTTAAACCAAAACCCGGTTGTTTATATCGGGTTTTTTATATATCGACTTTATGGAGTATCCACAAAGGGGAAGGCGGGTGACGAAGCAGTTGTCTAGATAGACTACCTAAAAGAACCGCTGAAGCTGGAGTGGCCGTCGTGAAGAGTATGGTTGCAGACACAGGCTTTTTAGCGCAATACTCCCGTACCCCTTCCTCTACACTCCCAAAATCGCCATCAACAACAGTTGAAACTTCAAAGTTAAAGGCTTCAATTTCTTGCTTTAGCCTGTCACATTCAGCCTGACACTTAGCTACCTGATTTTTATGATACTCTTCCATCGAGAGCCAACCACCACCTGCAAAGTGAACTCCCGTTTGCACAAATACTTCGTCAGGACGAGTCGCCTTATAATATATAACAACCTTAGAATGAGGAAGAGGCGGTCTTTTTTTAAAAAACTGAACGATGCTGTGAAAATTTTCTTCTGTTAAATCAAAAGGTACAAGAACCGGGTTTTCGAGATTTAATTCCCTACCTTGAATAGGAACGACCAAACTTGGCATGTCCAGACTAAACAGAACTGTCTCTGAGAAACTTCCTATATACAATTTTTCAAACGTCGACTTCGACGAAGCAAAAATAAGAGAGGAACCAAATTGTTCGCCATGACAATATTCTTTAATGGCTTGCGCAATCTCCCTCAACCCTTTTTGTTGGAATACTTTTACCACAGGTGAAGCAATAGAAATTCCTATCATTTCACTCAGCATTGAATTCATTTTTTCTTCGATCACAGGAACAAACTGATGAAGGTCTGGAGCCATTCCCAAGCCAATCCAACTAATGGTCCTCGGTGTTAATGCATAAAATGGAACAATTTGAATTCTTTTCTTACTTGACCAATCTGTAAGTGCGCGTAATTCCTTTTTAATGTCATCTTTTTCATGTTGAATGGGATCAAAAAACCAAATCATTTTTCTCAATTGTGATAGTGGCATTGATAACCTCCTCCTCACTTTTAGATCACCTTCAATGTTAAAGTACTATACGCCTTAAAAATTAAAAGTGAAGCTGCACCTTAGCCAAGCAGCAGAGAATGACAGATTAAGTAACCAATTCACTTTCGAACTCATTAAATTATACCGATAAGCACTCGATGGAAAACCGAATTCGAAATATATTAGTCTTTGCTATTGCTATTTGTATCATATTTGTAGCTATTCAATGGAACAGGAAGCAAACCACTTCCCATAACAATTCTATTTTTAAACTCAACGACCCATATGAAGAGGGAAGGGACTCTCAAAAAGTTCCTGAAAACCATAATGTAGAAATGTCACAAAAAAATAATAAGTCAAAAACGGAGTCAGACAACACACAGGGAACAAACGCGCCTTCTCGAAACATAGCCTCTGAAGTTCCCAAATCCAACGGAAGAAGCCTTCGTAAATACCTACACCAAGAATTTCCCGGAGATTGGCATTTCCAAGAAGATGACAATGGCATCGTGTTTAGAGTTTTAGGTGGCAACATTCCTGGCAGCTATAAGCCTGACGATATTGCAAAGGAAATTGCCAAAAGCATTTTAGACAATCAGGAGTTTGAACTTGTATTAAAACCATCAAAAAATTTAGATCAAAAATATTACAAGCAACAGTGTAAAGGTCACGATGTTTTCAAAGGCCAACTGCAGCTCTTCACATCGACAGATGGTCAAATAACAATGATCAATACAGATTTATTTAAATTTTCTTGTAAAGATATAAAGTTGGATCCAGAACTCTTATTTCCAGATGCCATAGAAATTCTAAAGTCTCATTATGGTAACCGCTTTGTAAAAGCCAAATCCTTTATAAAATCAGAAAATCAACTGATGATTTGGGCGGCAACCGAACCCGCACAAATTGCCTATTTTATTCACCTAACTCTCGATTCTCCTAATGACTTTAGAGAAATCATAATCAGCGCTATCCATGGAGAAATACTCGCCGACAACGATCTGATTGTGTATTGAAACTAACAAAAATTATTTCCATTTATTTAACTTTTATAATCCACGGCGATCCCATTCACTCTGAAATAAATTCTCGTATCCTTTTCCAGAATAATTGGTACTGGCAATATTTTTTATTACCGCTAAAGCCGTGACAAAGTGATCTCTGTAAGTCAGTCGCGCAAGATGCTTAGAATAGATCGTCTCAATATCTTTCTCATTTCCCGTTTGCTTAGCTTGTTTCCAAACATGATGCCACATTGATGCATATAACGCCCCATAGTTATGAATAGCTCCTCCTGTAGACGCAAATAAGGAACTTGCCGACTTATTATCATTTGCTTCCATACTACGACTATTCAAACCCGAGCTATTGTTCACCCATGTTTCTCCCAACGCCAATTTGTCAGGAAACAAAATGTTGATACAAAAATCGGCCTGCCCCTCATTGAGAGCACGGATACAGCCATTTTGATTTCTACAGCTCGAACCAGACGAATTGGAATTTGGGTCTGAGGCTCCACTAGGTGGTCGGTGGGCCCCATTTGCTGAATATTCGAAAAAGCCGTGGCAGACCTCATGAGCATAGACTTCCGCACTCATAGCCATATCATGTCGATAGGAAGCACCGGATACTTGAGCTCCATCAGCCCAACCGAGAACAACGATTCCTGCATCTGATCCATCATCGTCCGTTCCGGGAGAAAAGAAGGCATTGTTACGTGCTCTACTGCTGTCTGCGTGATTGTACGTGTCAACATAATAGGTAACTCCTTGAGTTAGCTCAGCACCAGTCTGACTCTTCAAAATACGATCAAATTCATTTAACCAATAATACGCCATCAGCTGGGAAACCTTTTTTCCAGAGTCACCTGCTCCAGAAGCCCCTTCATAGGGATAAAACCACTTTCCCTCGCTATTCACCCGAACTCGAGAAAGGCCAGAGGGATTACTGTCACCACTTGACAAAGTCAATGTAGGATCAATTACAAACTTTGAATTTTGTAAATAGCCACTATCATCCATACCATCAATCACGACTGCAAATTTTTGAATGCCTAACCTATCAAGCTTCGTATCAAGTTCCACACCGCCACTTACAGATGAACCTTTCGTAACGACAGGATTTTTATAAAAAATACAAGCATTATAATTCGACTCATTTTCACAATCCTCAGAGAGCTTTCCTTGAGCACGTCCCACTGTTGGGGTGAGGGTTTGTTCTTCTCCGCCACCACCATCTTTGTTTCCATTGCCATCGTTTCCACTTCCTGTAGAAGAGAAGCTCTCTGAGGAGGTAAAAGCATTAAAACCTTTACTTGAGCAATTCTGAAAGAAGAGCAGAGAAATCGTTATTGATAGTAGTAGTAAACCAAAAAGTTTTTGTCTCATTATGATACCCTAACCCTATTACCTGATTTGATGTTAGAACTTGCAAATATGGTCACCAATACACCAGCCTTAATTCGCCACTGAGCCAGAAAGGGTAGCCACATGTTTAAAATTTAGACATATGGCTCAAACAGTCCGAATTTTAGATTTCTACTTTCCTTAAAAGCTTTTCTGCAAACCTAAACCTACATATAAAGCCTTACCGGGTCCCATAAAAAACACAATGTCCGATCTAAATCTCCACGTGTCATTGATTGGCCACATTCCGCCAATAGAGCCATGGATTCCTCCTTGCGATACATAGTCAGTAGGCAATACATCATATAGTAGTTCTGTATAGTAATTCAGTTGAAAGCCCCAACTCCAAAAAAATTCCAATCCATAAAGGGGCAATTCGTTGCGAAATGAAAACATCGCAGAGTACCAATCATGACCCTTGCCATGGCCTTGAAGCAAAGTAAATTCAGGACGGAAGACACTGATATCTTTTGAAACGCTAAAACCCCAAAATGGAAGAATTTCCTTCACTCTAGAAATTTTATTTGGCAAGAATGGACCTGTACTCACTCCCATTTGCCAACCTTCTTTTTCTACATAAACATCTTCTGTTTTAACTCCAGTTTCCTGGGCTAAACAGATGCTTAAATGAAAGATACCCCCTAAAAAAACTGAGATTATAAGGGCGGAAATCCTAAGACAGATCATAATCCCTATATCGTCAAAAACAGAGAGGCGTTTTAAATTTTCTTGGCCCTGCTTGAGCCGACTACAAACCATTCAGAAAGAACAACTAAGGTCTAGTTAAATATAGAGTTTGCCAATACAATTGGGACAACTTAGACTGAAAAGATGAGTCCTATATCACAAATTAAAATTCTTATTGTAGATGATGAGGAAGATATTTTAGAAATCCTCGAAAACGCATTTCAAATGTTTGGATTTCAGGTTAAAACAGCTTTAAGCGGCAACAAAGCAATAGAGATTTTAAAGTCGTATCCAGCGGATACTGTAATTAGTGATATTCGTATGCCCGATGGGGATGGATTAGTTCTATTGGATTATATAAAGTCCAAAAATGTACATTCGCCAACAGTATTTTTTCTTTCAGGTTTTACAGATCACCCTCAAGACAAGCTCTTTCATCTCGGTATAGATGGTTTTTTCTCCAAACCGTTTAATGCTAGTGAAATACGGACGACACTAGAAAAATCACAAAAAGAGACGAAAAATCGGTGGATAGAAAAACACGTTCATTTAGAGCCTGTCTTAGATCTTGAATTTTCCGTTGACTCATTGAGTCCTCAATCTAAGGATCCAAATTTTCAAATGGGAAGGGGTGGGTTTTTCTTTGCGACGGAACAGACTCTACCCCTAAGTCCCTTAGATCTCATTCGTTTTCAAATTACTATACTTGATAAAAGGCCCTGTTCGAAAATTATAGGTGTTGGACAAGTACGGTGGACCAGAACAGAACCATCCTCTATGGGACCAAAAGGTGTTGGAATCGAAATTTATAATTTAGACTCTTCGTGCATCGAAGACTTTTGCCAATGGCACTCAAATATTGACATACGTCCATATATTCCCTCCAGCACTATATAAGTCTAGTGGCTGATCTTAGGAAGTCCTCCGCTTTTAAATTATTTGATAAAAGTCCGCCTTAGTAAAACCGATATGTTTACAAATGTTTAGATCAACTTTGAAAGACATCCTATTAGATATAAAAAGCCAAAAAATATTTGGATTCATCACTGTTATTAATGTCGTATCTCTTGTTTGCTTAATCCTATCAATTTACAATAATTTTTCATTCCGATGGGTTACATCTATTGGAATTATATTTGGAATTACTGTCATTCTGATTCTTTACAAGTTAATTAATATAATCACAAAAATTCATTCTCACAAACTGGCATTAGATACCAAAATTAATAATTTAGAAAAAGCACTGGCGGAATCAACTTTAGTGTCACAAACAGATATTTATGGAACTATAATTGGTGTTAATGAAAGATTTTGCAAAATCAGTCAATACACTTCAGATGAACTTATCGGTCAAAGTCACAATATTGTTCGATCTGGAGAACATTCAAAGGAGTACTATAAAGAAATGTGGGCCACCATAAAGGAAGGAAAAGTTTGGAAGGGTGAATTTAAAAATAAAAAGAAAGATGGAAGCTTTTATTGGGTTGATGCTACTATATCACCTATTTTTAATAGTAAACACGAAATTGAAAGCTATATAGCTGTTCGATTCGATATTACTGATCGAAAACAAGCGGAAGAACAGCTTAAAAGAAAACAGCAATCCTTAGTTGATGTACGTAATCAATTAGATCAGTCTTTAAAACAAGAAAAAGTAGTGAGTGACATCTTAGAAATCTCTTCAAAGCCCTTCTCCTTAAAAGACAAACTTCTAGAGACCTTAGATATCATTTTAAAGCTTAGCTGGCTTCCTATTCAACCTCAAGGAGCTATTTTTCTTGTAGACAAAACCCAAAGTGAAACCCTCTCATTAGAAGCTCAGATCAACTTAGCAGAGCCATTAACCAAACTCTGCCACAAAGTAAAATTTGGGCATTGCCTTTGCGGAGCTGCTGCAAAAGAAAAGCAGATTATGTTTGCCTCTTGTATTGATGACCGCCACCATATTCGATTTGATGGCATTCAACCGCATGGACATTACAATATCCCGTTGATTTTCAGAGGAAAACTTCTTGGAGTCATGGTGATATATCTTGAACATGGTCATAAAAAATCAAGAACAGAAATGGATAGTTTATTGCTTTTTTCTAGAGCGATCGCACAAATGATAGAGGGAGCTTTAACACTAGAAGCTCTGGAAAAAGAGAGAAGCAAATTGATTCAGTCCTCAAAAATGTCGACGTTAGGAGAAATGGCCGGAGGCATCTCTCACGAATTGAATAATCCTCTCGCAATAATAAAAGGTTATGCTTCTATTATGAAAAAGCAATCTCAGATGAACGCACATGTCGATAGCATTCTAGTTAAGTCTATGACCGAGAAAATTGAAAGCGGTGTTAACCGCATGAGTCTAATTATTGACGGACTACGAAATTTTGCTCGAGATGGAGAGCAAGATCAATTTACCCAAACTAATTTACTCGATTTAATTCAAGAGACACTCAGTTTCTGCAAAGGTCGTTTTGCCAAGTCTGATGTTTCTTTGAAATTAGAAATAGATCCAGATGTTAATATCTACTGTCAGCCGGTCCAGATATCTCAAGTTCTATTGAATTTACTTAATAACTCATTAGATGCATTAGACGGACATTCCAGAGAAGCTCACCCTAACGTAACAATCAGAGGAATCGAACAAGACAAATGTGTTAATATAACAGTAGTTGATAATGGACCAGGAGTGAAAAAGGAGATTTCAGAAAAGATTTTCGAACCTTTTTTTACAACAAAAGAGATTGGTAAAGGGACTGGTTTGGGACTAAGTATCTCTTTGGGTATTATTGAATCACACAGTGGACTACTAACCTATAACCGAAACAACGGACAAAGTGAGTTTAATATCTCTCTTCCAAGTATTGCCTATGCTCGTAAAAATGCCTCACTCTGATACGTCCCCTTCTGCTTTCATTCCGCCTTTAGTCTAGTATCTTGCTAACCGATAAGCTATTATGGCGGTCCATATCCGATCACTTAAAATATCCTTTGCAATCATTTGCGTGAGTTTGGCAATTGTCCCGTACTCAAACTGCAGTGCTCCAGATTCCGAAAGTCCCGAATCCGATTTACTATCCATCGTTGGCGTTGAAGGATATGGGGAATTGACCTCAGTTTCAAAAGAAGGACTTGTTACTGGTTGGGCCATGGATCATTCCTCTGACGGCAAAAAAATTACCGTTTCATTTTATTCGGGAAACCCTGATGACGGCGCAAAACGAATTGGGGCGGTTGTTGCAACTGGATTTGGGGCTAACACAAAATATAATGGACACTATTTTAGCTACCAACTTCCAAGAGAATTCAGTGACGGCCAGGTGAGAACCCTGTGGGTGTATGCTGGTGAAATACGAATCACTAACATCTTAAAATATGGAATTAAACCTTACCAATCCTACTCACCAAACCCAGAAGGAATGGCGTTTTTTCAATCTAAAGTCCAACCGCTACTAGCAGCTGATTGCTCGGAATGTCATGCAACAACAACCTATACTACATTTTATTACTCTCTCTTTCATCCAAGTCCATTTGAGAGTGGCACAAAAACAAATAACAACTTAATCAATTCCGCAAGTGGCTCCGGACATCAAGGTGGCAACCGTTGTCCTGGTGGCAAAAATAGTTCTCCTTGCCTTGAAATGCAGCAGTGGTGGGAGATTGAGTTTAACTAATTTAGAAAGTAGACGAAATTAATACCCATTCCATTAAATAATTGCGGATTTTTTGTGAGGCAATTTTTATGAAGATTGTGCTTTTGCGATTGAGAGCCACCACAGGCGTGCCCAGAGGCACGTTGAGGATGGGTCGATTGAGCAAAAGTGCAAGATTCAAAAAACTGGCCACAAAAAACGTAATTATTTAATGGAATTGGTATAAGTACCTCTACCAATTTCCAAAATTTAATACTTCTTAAATCATTCCGTGACAATCTTGCTAAATCTTTTATCCTTATGCTTAAACTATATTTGTTTGAGGATCATTTTGTGAACTCTAAAAACGTTAGATTTTTGGTTATTGATGATGTCAATGTAATGACAAAGCTCATTAGCCAATTTCTATCTGAATTTGGTTTTTCCGATATACTCTGTGCCGAAGATGGAAGAGTCGCTATGAATTTACTTATTCAAGAGTATGCAGCTGAAAACCCCATTGACTTCGTTATTGCCGATATCAATATGCCAAACATGAATGGTATTGATTTGCTAAAGACTTGTCGCGAAGATGTTCGTTTCCATTCATTACCAATACTCTTATTGACATCTGAATCAGAAAAAAGCCTTGTCATTAGCGCTATTTTATTAGGCGTCGATGATTACCTACTAAAGCCTTTTACGAAAGAAGATCTCCATCAAAAAATAAAAAAAGCTCTTGGCAAAAAAACACCTCAAAAGTAGCTGAATAATCTAAATGCTCAAATAGACTTATTTATAATTTCCACTATTAGAA
>JAGRAG010000285.1 GCA_020435025.1 Bdellovibrionales bacterium
CGCTGGATATTTTGCAAGTTCTGTATCTTCAAACATTAATGGAAACGACGGCGAACTTTCAATAAGTATTCCTCCAGGATATTACTCAGGGCAAATATGTACTGCAAGTGACACGAATCTTACTGGACCTAATATCGCCAAAGATGCGGTCATTTTTGGAGTCACAGGATCATACATAGGTGTCTTCGCCAATCTTTTTGCCTCTGGCGCTCATAGAAATCCAAGCGCCCTTCCTGTGCCGCACTTGGATCCTCATTCCGTTTCAAATAGAATCAGTCTTAGCGAAGAAAACACCACTTACTCAGATATGGACCTGCCTTCTAGCGGCGGCTATGCCTATAGAGAAGTTCCCGCGCAAGAATTTGATGATGAAGGAGGAATCGGAACTAGCTGCAAGTACGCTCTTAGACCGTCAAACATTTGTGGTACAACACAAAGTACGATAGCGGCACGAATTGCTGATTGTGCAACTGCGAATCCCCTAACAAACACATGGGACGGTAGTACGCAATGCAAAGGAAATGAGGGCTCCTGGAAACTAGTAACTCTTTCAGCCACCAACAAAGAAGTTTGGCGTGATGAAACCACTGGTTTACTCTGGAGCTCTTTAGTTACTCAGGCTTATACAGATACAAACTGGTGTAGAGCAAGTGGAAACACACAACAAGCCCCAATAACTTATGCGAATGCTTACAACAACACGACATCAACGGAAATGGTAGGAAACGGTACTATCGGAAACATATTAGGGGGATCGTCATCTGCAAGTGAAACAATCTCCATTACCTTTTCAAGCTCAACGGCTTTTACGGTTTCAGGAGCCAATTGTGGTGGCGGCGCTATAATATCTGGAGGTCTAACGACATCAGCTGGGTCGACAGTTACTTGGGAAAGAACAAACTACTGTACTTTTACAATCACGCAAGGCTCAACACCCTTTGCCGCAAACGATACCTTTGTATTACAAAGTACTGACGCCAGCATAATTAGCTGCCTTCCGGGAGCGGCATCTGGAATGCAACCCATAACTCCAATTAGCCTCTGTTATGAGCCGCCAATCAATGATGATGGAGCTGCGCTCGGAGAAACTTGGTCGACAGGCACCTACTCTCAAGAAAAGGGACTTATGGGTAAAAACTCTTCTCCAAGTGTACGCTGGCGCTTACCAACATTAAGAGATTACAAACTGGCCGACTTAAATGGAATCCGCTTTGTATTACCAGATATTGGAGTACCCAGTGCAAGTCGACCCATAAAAGACGGTTCATTGGGATTTGTTGAAGAAGAGTGGACTGCAACAGTGTTTTCTACGGGTCGACATGTGAGCTGGGCCTACGATGGCAGAAATGGATTTTACGATAACGCTCAAAGAACTTTTACGCGAGAAGCAAGATGTATTGGTCGTTGATAATTTAAAATTGACTGCCACCGATATCTCGTTCTCACATAATTTTCCCATTCTTCTTTCACAACAACTGTTTTTGCCAATCCGCAATCAGATTCAGAGCATCCAAAGGAGTTAGGCTCTGTAAAGTGACACTCTCTATCTGTGACACTAATGGATGATCTTGAACCTCAATGGAATCTTTCGACTCCGGCCCTTTTAGCTCAAGGTCCTCTACTGGAATCTGTAAAAGGCTGAGCTGATCAGATGAGGTGGACTGAAAACTCTCCAAATTTTCTAATAATACTTCTGCCCGACGAATCACTTTCTTTGGAAGTCCGGCAAGTTGAGCCACATGGATTCCATAAGATTTATTGGCCGGTCCTTCTTTAAGGGTGTAGAGAAAGACAAGATCACGCATTTTATCGCCGGTTTCTCGAATCGACATATGTGCATTTTTTACTTGAGGATATCTGTAATCCATTTGCGTTAGTTCATGATAGTGTGTCGCAAAGAGAGAAGTCGCCCCAACTTTTTCTATTAGATACTCCAAAATGGCCTGCGCCAAACTCATACCATCATAGGTACTTGTTCCCCGACCCACTTCATCCAGTACAATCAAGGAACGATCCGTAGCACGATCCAACATTTCCGCCGTCTCTTTCATCTCCACCATAAATGTAGAAAGACCTTCGGATAAGAAATCCGTGGCTCCGATACGGGTAAAAACTTGGTCATAAATTGGTAACTGCGCAGACTCTACTGGAACGAAACATCCCATTTGCGCCAAAATCACAATCACAGCCACCTGTCTCATAAGAGTGGACTTACCTGCCATATTTGGACCAGTTAAAAGTAAGCACTCCCCTTTTTTTAACGACAAACTATTAGGAACAAAGGTTTCTATGGAGTCTGCTTCGACAACTGGATGACGGCTCAGTTGGAGGTCTAAAACGCCCGAGCTATTAAACTCGGGACGGCGATACTTTCTTTCGATCGCCAACCAAGAAAAACTTGATAAAACGTCCAGCTCTGCCCACTTACGACTTAAATTTAATATATCTACAGAAACCGTTTGCACGCTTTTTTTCAGATCTTGAAAGATCCGCTGCTCCAATTGAACTCGCTTGGCATCTGCGGAAAGCAGTTTCTCTTCTAAAACCTTTAACTCATCCGTTAAAAAACGTTCGGCATTGGTGAGCGTTTGCTTGCGTACGTAATGGGAAGGTACTTTATCGCTCTGAGCTTTTGTGACTTCTAAAAAATATCCAAAGACGTTATTGTATTTCACTTTTAAGGTTGTGATTCCTGTCGCTCGACGTTCACGCTCTTCCAGATCTTTTAAAAGGTTTTGACCTTTTTCCGAAAGTTCAATGTACTCATCTAACTGTGCAAAAAGTCCCTTGGCAATATAGCCACCGTTTTTTTCATTAGAAGGCAATTCGTCAACAAGTGTCGATTGAATTTTTTCAACTACTTGGGTTACGGCCTCGACACTACTGGACTCAACTTCGGAACAAAATGGCGTCACCGCCAGACCTGCCTGAAGAGAGTGACATAGGGATACAAGGTCTCTGACCAAACTTTGCGGGCCTAAAACCTTACTCAGTCGTCTTTCCACATCCCCCATCCCCGAAAAGGCGGTGCGCATTTCTTTCAGACGTAGAGGATCTTTCATCCAATAGGCGACCTGTTCCTGTCGCTTTTCAATTTCGCTTTGGTCCATTAAAGGAAACTGCATCCATCGCTTCAGCAACCGAGCGCCGATAGCCGACTTGGTCTTGTTCACGGTTTGCAACAAGGTGCCCTTTTTATCACCACGGTAGGACTTAAAAAGCTCTAGGTGCTGAACGGCTGTTGGGCTTAACTCCATAAAAGACTGCAATGTTCGACGCTCCAACTTCTGTAAAACTGAAAGCACCTCCTCCCCTTGCATGTAATGGGCGTAACTCACCAACCTTTGCACCGACTCGGGCGCATCCGAATAAAAACTCCAGCTTTGATTCAATTCATGAAACTCTACATCGTATACGGTCACGCATAGGCCTTCGATCCCCTGAGTTTTCATAATTTGGGACTTTTCCCTCGAACTAACAACAATCTCAACGGGGTTTAAAAGGTTAAAAAGTTTTTGGCGCTCTTCAGGACCGTACACTACATAATAAAAGACCTCACCCGTCGTCGCTTCTAAAAATGCCACACTTTGCGAATCATAAGAGCACATATAATTCGTTTCCAGTTGATCTAAAGTTTCCGGGTCAAAAACCATTCCTGGACTTAAAATACGAGTGACAGCGCGCTTGACTAACCCCTTAGCCAACTTGGGGTCTTCGACTTGATCACAAATAGCCACCTTATAGCCGGCTGCTAAAAGTTTACTAATAGGAGTTGCAATACTGAAATGTGGCATCCCACACATGGGGGTATCGTCCGAAGATTTTTTATTTCGAGCGGTCAAGGCTATATCTAAAATCGGAGCCGCAGTCTTGGCATCATCGTGAAACATCTCGAAAAAATCACCCATTCGAAACATTAAAATCTTATCGGGATGCTGGTCTTTCACTTCCCAATATTGCTGCATCAAAGGCGTTAACTTTCCTCGTGAATCCGACATACTATGCATATTCTTAGCTCCCTAAACTTTCGCTCTTTAGAAGGTTTCTAAACTACCTATTTCTCACTATTCGCAAAGCCTCTAACACTCCGCAAAACCCTATTTTTTCCCTCAAAAGCGAACGTCAACGGGAAAACCTCCCTCTTCCACTCCTACACTCTCTTAAAATGACATTCCACCTTAAGTTGTAGCTATTTTTTCCATAACTTCAGCTAATAGAAAAGCCCTATTTTGTCGCCTTCCCAGAAGAAAGTCTTATGAGAGAGATGATTTAATATAATTTTATTTTTGAGATATGGATTGATATGTTGTTTTCAACCGGACAGCAACACAGTGAAAAATCACTTGCTGAAAGGATCGACTCTTGTCACACAACCTATCTATAGTCTTTAACGAAAAGACGACCTTTAAAACCTACCACCCATCCCACCTAAAAATACCTACCTGGAGTCGAGTGCGCCTGAAATGGCTATGCCTTTTCCAAAACTGATTCAACTGAACCCTTTAACTGTGAAAGAATTTAAAAACCTATCTCATCTTTTGGGAATCTTGGCTAAAAACTCATGACCATATTTTTGCCACTTGCTTTCACCCACTCCATGCACCATCATCATCTGATCTTTATTTTCAGGAAGTAGGGAACACATGTCGTGTAAGGTTTTGTCACTAAACACCATATAGGGAGGTAGACCACTTTCTTTTGCCAATTCCAGGCGCAAAAGTCGAAGATCTTCAAAAAGGTCTTCGCGTCCGTGAGCCGCAAAATCTTTTGTCGGAATGGTTTTCCTTTTAGATTTTGCCGAAGAAACCAATGCTCTTTTACGAATAAAAAATGACTCCTCACCACGTAACAGGGGACGGGCTTTTTCTGTTAAAACTAAATTTCGGTACTCCCAGTTTTTAATTTTAATGTATCCCTGATTGAGCAACTGACGAACAATACGGTTCCATTCGCTTTTGGAGGTTTCTTTGCCAATACCATAAACACTCAAATTGTGATGATTTTTATCTATGATTTTCTCACTTTGGCTACCTCGCAAAACATCAATGACATGCGCAGATCCAAAAAACTGTCCTGTTCGATAGATAGCTGACAAAAGCTTTTGTGCTTCGACACTGGCGTCCTTTAACTCGGCCGGCTCTAAACAAACATCGCAATTGCCACAGGGCTTGGTGGCTACCTCACCAAAGTACTTAAGTAAAATTTGACGACGGCACTCTGTCGCTTCACAAAGCGCCAACATACTATTGAGCTTTTGTCGTGAAATTCTTTTGTAAGCCTCTTGAGCCTCCGTCATTTCAATCATAGACGACAGCTTCACCACGTCCGCCAAGCCATAGATCATCCAGGCGTTGGCCGGCAATCCATCACGCCCAGCACGACCCGTTTCTTGATAATACCCTTCTATACTTTTAGGTAAATCCAGATGAGCTACAAATCGCACATCTGGCCGATCAATTCCCATTCCAAAAGCGATAGTGGCCACGATGATGACCTGGTCTTCGCGGTCAAAGAGGATTTGTGTATTTTGTCTTTCTCGGCCAGAAAGACCGGCATGATATGCAAAGGCCTTATAACCTAAATCACACAAAGACTCCGTAACGCGCTCGACTTTTTTTCGCGACAGACAGTAGACGATTCCCGTGTCACCGGCATGGAACTCTTGTATGAACTTGTGCAATTGCTTAATTTCATTTTCTCTCTCTAAAATAGAGTAACGGATATTCGGGCGATCAAAAGAAGAAAGGAACTCCTTAGGATGGTTCAAGTGCAGTTGTTCGACGATGTCTTGACGGGTCTTCTCATCGGCCGTCGCCGTCAGAGCCACGGTCGTTGCCTGGGGAAACTTATCCTTTAAAATATGTAGGCGTCGGTAGTCCGATCGAAATTCATGGCGCCATTGTGAAACACAATGAGCCTCATCAATGGCAATCAGTGAAACTTTGAGTCCCTCAATACTTTGCAACAAACTCTCAGAAAGTATTCTTTCTGGAGCCACATAGAGAAGCTTTATTGTACCTGCTTGAATTCGATTTAAAACTTCGTCTCTTTCGTCCGAAGTTTGAGCTGAATTGAGATATCCGGCCGACACTCCATAATCCTTGAGGCCCAAAACCTGATCCTGCATCAAGGAAATCAATGGGGACACCACAAGTGTCACCCCATCTAAGCAGAGAGCCGGTAACTGATAGCACATCGATTTTCCGCCACCTGTGGGCATAATCGCAAGAGTGTCGTTTCCACTGAGAACTGATTCTATGATTTCTTTCTGCTTTAACCTAAAGTCGCTGTAGCCAAACTTTTCCTTGAGGATTTTTTTTGCGCGATCTATCGGGAACATGACTGGCAATTTAAACTAGCGGACTGCAAAGGGCAACTAACTGGCGGGAATGAGGCTCCATCCCAATAAAAAAATAGTAAACTGCGCCCATTAATTGCGAATGAGATCCGACAACCGGTGCTAAAAGCCCTTTTGTTCGCGCCAACCGGCATCGATAAATTTGGTCATGTAGTTTCGAATGCCATCAGGCAGAACAATCACACAATTTTGTCCTTCTCTGAGCCCTTCAGCCGCTTTCATGGCCGCTTGGACAGCACTTCCCGAGGATCCCCCCACAAGTAGTCCTTCTTCTTTGATCAGACGCTGAGCCCAATAAAAGCTCTCTTCGTCACTGGTCTTCACCCATTGATCTACCAAACTGCGATCCAAAACCTTAGGAATAAAATCATAACCAATGCCTTCGACTTCATAGGGTTTGATCTCGGCTTCGCCCGCAAGAATTGAACCTTCCGGATCAGCTCCCACGATCACACATTGAGGAGCTTCTTCTTTCATCCGCTTTGCGACTCCAGAAATGGTTCCACCCGTTCCTGCGCCCATGACCACCATATCCACTTTGCCATCCAGATCTTCTAAAATCTCGACTCCCGTTCCGTAGTAATGAGCATTGGGATTATTGGCATTGGCATACTGATCTAATATGTGGGCATTCGGCCTTTCTTTTTGAATGCGTTTTGCTACTTCGATATGGCTGTTTTCGTCATCCCAGGCTGCGGAATTAGGAGTTCGAATGATTTCCGCTCCAAGAGCTTCTAAAGTCACTTGCTTTTCATGGCTCATCTTTTCCGGCATAGTAATGACCACTTTATAACCTAAGACCGCTCCAACAAGAGCTAGGCCAATTCCCATATTGCCACTAGTTGCCTCAATAAGGGTGTCTCCCCTTTTGATCTTACCCTCTTTTTCTGCCTGCATAACCATATTGTAGGCAATTCGATCTTTTACAGAACCCCCAGGGTTCACATACTCCACTTTCGCATATAAATTGCATTTTAAATTTTCACCAATACGATGAATTTTAACGAGTGGAGTTTTTCCGATAGTCTCAAGGATGTTGTTACACAACATGTTTGGGGCTCCTTATTGTTATTAAGCTTTATATCCATTCAAAAAATGAACCGGCGCCAGCGCAAAGTTGATGTCGTATCTAAATACGTCGGGACAGCTGCAACAAACGTCCGTCAATTTCTGGGATGGATATTATATATACGAAGCCTAATCGGCCTTGCCAAGGGAATTCCGCCTCTTTTTTTCCTGGTAACTTTGACATGGGCTACCACTGGTTTGCTGCACCACCATTGAGGGGTGCTGTTGAGCTTTAAAACCATACAATCGGCAACCATGAGGCGCCTTAGCATCCCAGGTCACATAGTAATATTGGCAAGACAGACAATTTTGTGGCCGACTCATAGAACCTATTTTATAGGATTCAAGAAAGCATTTACAGAAACTCTTTAAAGTGCGATACCTTAGTCTATGCCACAAGATCATCGTTATAAAAAACTACACGGACTTTTAGAAGACCAACACACCTTCCCTACGGAATACTTGTTTAAGTTTATTGTCCCGAAAAATCACGAATTTATGGTCCGCGACCTTTTTGATGAAGGACAAATTGACACCCGCCCCTCATCAAAAGGAACCTATGTCAGTGTCAGTATCCTTATCACGATGCATTCCGCCGACGCCATTATTTCTATTTACAAAAAGGCCGAAGGGATCCCAGGTCTCATATCACTTTAAGAGGCTGTCGCCAAACGGCCATCTTTGAAAATAAATATTTTAGATCGAAGGAGGCGTATATGAAATCCGTTGAGTGAGAGATGAAGTCTTTTATTTTCAAAGATGGCCATTTGGCGACAGCCTCTTTAGGTTTTATTCAGGTACCTCGCAAAATACTCTTTCATGGCCATTCGCACATGAGGGGCGAGCCAGATTGTGGCAATCATATTGGGCCAAGCCATTAGGGCGTAACCTGTATCCATAAGATTCACCATATCTGTGGCTTCATGAATCGATCCAAAGATAAGAGACGAACAATAATACAGAATAAATGTTTTCTCCCCAAAGAAGCGACGCCCCTTAAACAAATAGTTCCAACACTTTCCATTATAGTTGGCCAAACCAACCATGGTGGTCACTGAAAACAAAATCACTGCCAAACCTAAAAAATGCTTTCCCCATATCGGAAGATTTATTTCAAAGGCCTTGAGTGTGATCAAAACGCCCTCCTGCCCATTAGGAGCCCCATCAGGAAACGTCAAAAGAATGACCAAAGCCGTCATAGTACAGATGATGATCGTGTCCAAAAAAGGACCCATCATCGCCACAAGTCCCTCAGCTATGGGTTCTGTCGTTTTGGCATTTCCATGGGCTAAAGGAGCCGTACCCACACCCGCTTCATTTGAAAAAGCCGCTCGTTTAACACCGATCTTTATAACTTCTTGAACTCCTATCCCAACTGCCCCACCAAAGGCCGCTGATCCCGTAAAGGCTTCTTTAAAGATCTGTAGAAAAACAGCAGGAATCTGCTCAAGATGAAGACCAAGAATAGTGAGACAACTAAGCACATAAACCACACACATAAAAGGAACGACCTTCGAGGTCATTTCAGCAATTCGTCGAACCCCACCTAAAAGAATATAACCGACGAGCAAAGCCGTCGCCATCCCCACGAAGATCGGAGAAATTGGGTACTGAGACTCTACATATCTTGAAAGCTGATTGATTTGATATAACGACAAGGCTCCTATCGTTCCACATGCAGCAAAGAAGTAAGCCATAAAACGAAAAGATTTAGGCAAGGCCTTTTCGATCACGTACATGGGTCCACCCTGCACTTCATTGTTGTGATCCTTGCCACGAAACATGACAGCTAAAGTGCACTCAAAGAATTTGGTGTTCATTCCTAATAGAGCAGAGACCCACATCCAAAAAATAGCCCCCGCCCCACCTTGTGTAATGGCAACAGCCACTCCCGCAATATTGCCAATTCCCACTGTCGCAGACAAAGCATTTGTCAGAGCTTTGAAATGGCTCAGTTGACCTTGGTCCTTTTCGTCACCCAAATGATGGTAACGACCGGATACAAGTCTAAGTGCATGGAAAAATCCCAATAAAGGCACAAACCGACCAACAACGGCCAGATAAAAGCCACCCGCTAATAACAATGTGACTAATGGGAATCCCCACGCCCAATCGACCAATTCGGAAAGAAGTTCGGAAATGTCATCACCTCGAAATTTTACAAGAACAAGAACTTAGACCTTCGACATAATACGATTTTATAAAAAACGCGACTCAATAAGAAATAGCCCATTTACAATGGCGCCTCGCATTATGATGAGCCCTACAAGTCATTCTCGCAAGTCCCACTAAGGCTCATTTGAATTCTGTATCT
>JAGRAG010000286.1 GCA_020435025.1 Bdellovibrionales bacterium
ATGGATATCTTTATATCACCTCTGTCTCTATTGGGCGCAGCTCCTGCTTTGCCGCCATCGCCCTACGGGCGACCGCCTCCAGCTTGGCGGAGCCTCAATAGAAACAGAGGTGATATAAAGATATCCATTTCCAATTTTTACGTTCTGCGTCCCGGAAATTGAACCGGGAACCTTTTCATTTCTAAAATGAATAGCTTAGTTTGAGGAGAGAGTCCTTAAGAGTAAAGTCAGAGAAAGCATGGCTATTATTGGTGTACTCAAGTTCCGTTTGCAGGTTGCGAAATTCAGCAGATAGTCGCACTGCGGGCCAAAACATCCATGATAGGCCGAGTTGCTGGCCAATTTTTCCTTTGTGCTCAATCGAAGAATGACTCAGACGAAGAAACGCATAGTTCAGGCCAAAATAAAGTTCCACGTTTTTTAGAATAGGTACGAAAAGATTAGAATATGCTGTGTAAACGGAGAGGTTTGTTATATTAATTTTTTTCGTTCCTTCTGAAGTCGTGACTCCATTGATGTCTTTATGAAGGTAATAACTATAAAGCATCTCACGAGTGTCTTCGATGGACACTCCAAAGTTAAAGTAAAAAGGTCTACCTGACGTGTAGTAGGCAAAGAAAAATCCTGTCCCTTGATGGTAGCTGATGGACTCATAAAATGTATTATATGTTCCATTGTCATAGTAACCACCGTACTTGTACTCGCCAGATGGAGTTCGATAAGCCCCAACTTCGTAACGGTACTGTGCGGATACCGATGTTGCGATTAAGAATATCGAACTAAGAAAAATCAATTTCGAGATCATAAATCTATTATAGAAGTTAATTTATTTATTGCAATTACGGAATAGGGTTTGTCCGCTACCTTCTTTCAAATTGTGCCCTTATATCCGCAATTAAATGGTGCCGTTTGATTATCTTTCCTTAAAAGGGACCCGTGCATTCAAACTGCACGGAACGTGGATAGTAAGGTTTCTCGTCGTCGATGCGTGAGCAATGTTTATAGTAAAATTCTAAGGGGCGCCAGTCGGAGTGGCTGGGCATTGGGCGACGAACGTGCATGGCATCTATAACGTAAGATGCAGGATGAGCTTGGCTGCCTTCATCATAGTCCTGAAAAGGAATGGTGGCTTGAGACTGTGGATACGTGCCATCTGGATTTCTCTGAGCCGAAGTACAACTAATTACCCCTACAAGAGTCCCTATTAATAGGACTAAAGATGTGATGAATTTGTTGGTCATATTGAGCACAGCCAGATCCTTAGTTTCAAAAAACTTTGGGGTTCCACGAGGGATCGGCAAATACTGAAACAAAAATGAATTTATTTTTTTTGCTGGGTGGAAAGTCGGGCAGGCCAAGGGCCTGCCTAAAAATTACTCTTTAGATTGTGGAACGATATCAAATTCTGCTTTTTGGCCATCTCGAAGCACGACAATTTTAGTTTTCTTGTTGGGCTTGATCGATTGCAAAGAGTAAACATAGTCATAAATAGATTCGATCGTGACGCCACCAAGTTTAACTATAACATCTCCAGAGCGAACTCCGGCCTTTTCAGCGGAGCCCCCTTTGACGACACCAGATAAGAGAACCCCTTTAACTTCCGAGTGAGAGTAGTCGGGAATAGTCCCAAGGGAGACTCTGAAACCTCGATTGCGAGAACTTTTATTGTGTTTTTGATCTATTTGCTGGTATTTCGGTCCCCATGTGGATTGGCCTAATTGATCGACGAACTGACGGGCCAAGTGAATGATCTCTTCCGTTCCCTGCCAGTTGATTTTTTCGGCTGTGTCTCGTGGAGTGTGATATTCACTGTGAACTCCCGTAAACAGGCTTAATACTGGAACCTGTGCTAGGTAAAAAGGCATAGCATCAGTTGGTAGATAAGGATCTTCTTGAGCAATCATGGGCATCTCATTTCGGACAGCGATGGCTTCAATAACAGAGGGCCACTCACTGCTTGAACCGATTCCTTGCACAGAGACACTTTGTCGAAGTCGGCCGATCATATCCATATTGAGGTAAGCAGAAAAGGTTCGATTCAAGTTTCCTCTTCTCGGTTTGTTATTCAAAGAATTAAATTTTGTAAAATGTGTGGAGCCAAGAACTCCAATCTCTTCACCAGACCAAACGGCAAAAAGAACATTTTGCTTGAGTTGGAGCTTTCCGGTTTGTTTTAAGTGACTGTAATAGTGAGCCAACTCCATCACTCCAGAAACGCCAGAGCCATTGTCATCGGCACCAAAGTGAATCGCAGTGGTGTCTTTATCGGTCATTAATGAAGAAGCGTTTTTACCAACCCCTAGATGATCGCCGTGGGCTCCAATGGCCAAAGTTGTCTTGGCTCCCGCCACGGGAAGATAAGCTAAGACATTTCGTCCTTTAGATGTTTTTGAGGAGATGGTCGTATGGGCACCAACAAGCATCCCTACAATTTCAAATCCGGTTTCCGTTTTTCCACTATCGAGTGTCGTTTGTAACGCCTTTAAATTTTTGTCACTTCCTAAAAGATTCTGAGCTAAGTCATCGGTAATAGAAAGAGCATGTAGTGTTGCAGCTGCAGAAACGGAGCGCTTGTTAAAGTGAATGAGTTGCTCTTTGACTTGAGAATTGGGACCGCTGACAAAAATAACGCCAATGGCACCTTTGTTTTTAGCGGTAATAATCTTGGCGCGCAAATTAGAATAAAGTAGGAGTTGTTGCCTTCTTTCCACTGAGATGTTTTCCGGAAGATAGCGGAAGATCATAACCCATTTGTCCTGGACATCGAGTCCCACATAAGAGTCATATCCCGGATGTTGACCATCTTCAGGAGCGACAATTCCATAACCAGCGAACACGACAGGTTTTGGTCTGAGAGTCCCTGATTTAGAAAAAGTCAACGGCGTCCAATTAATACCCAACTCTGTTTTTGGAGTCGTTGCAGATTTAGACACTTTAAAGTAATTGTGCTCACCCAGTTGTACTTCGGAGACAAATTCAAATTCTTGAAAGTAAGTTTTATTGGTTCCGTAGGGTCTTAGACCCATTTTTTGAAACTGTCGGGCAATGAAGTCTGTATAGATGGTTTCCTCGGGGCTGCCCGTATATCGCCCTTGCATTTTTTCGGAAGCCAAATATTCAATCCATTTTTGAACATCTTGTTTTTTTATTTCTGGTGAAACATGGGCATACGTGGGCGTTAAAGTGTCAGGTTTTAATTTTAACTGGGCGCGAACCGTTTGGTCTTGCCATTTGGCTGAAAAGATCTGCGATTTGCCATCGGCTAATTTGCGGGTCCAGAAGATTTGAGAACCGTCAGAGGAAAATTGAGGCAGACTATCCAGGCCGGAAGTGTGAGTGATTCGTAGGGGCTCATGGTTACCTTGAGTGGGTACAGCGTAAAGTTCAAAATTTCGATAACCCTGTAGACTCGAGCCATAAACAATGTAGTCTCCGGATGGGTGATAGGTAGGTGCAACGGCCATCGCTCCGGACTTGGTCAACTGCCTAACGTCACTTCCGTCGACTTTCATGGTAAAGAGTTCGGAAGAGTGAGAGTTTTCTGGGAAGTGATACCAAACAATATGCTGACCATCTGGAGAAAATGAGGGTCCGCCATCGTAGCCAGGCGTTTGCGTTAACCGACGAACTTGGCTGCCGTCACTTTTCATTATATAGATATCAACTGCGGACATGGCATTTTTATTAGCGAGTGCAAGAGCTTGTGCATTCATTTTGGGAGTATAGGAGTGCCGATTGGAAGCAAAAACAATCCACTGTCCATCGGGAGAATAAGAGGCTTCAGAATCGTAACCCACAGATCGCGTCAGATTTTTTAATTTTTTACCGTAAAGGTTGCTTTCGTAAACTTCTGTCCACTCATCGAATTGAGAGTCATAGCGCGGGGCTTTTCCAGACTGTCGCAATTCAATGAGTTCCTTCATGCGCTGCTTGATCTTGGGATCGCTGTGGTTGGAAGCAAAAATCACCTTGTTTGTCTGAGGGTGAAGCGAAGCTTGATGAGCCCCTCCAGACCCAGTGGAGACGCGCCAAGTTTTCGTGGAGGCTAGGTCTGTTACATAGATCTGATCAAATGGATTTTTCGGATCTCTTTCGCTTTGGAAAACAAAGTATCTGCGATCTAAAGAGAGACTTCCCATGCCTGTCTTTTTTCCCGTAAAGCTCCATTGATGAGAGCCTTTCAAGTACTGGCTTTCAGAAGTCGTGTCAGAGAAAGAAGCGGGATTTGAATTTTGCGAGGTTCCATGTCCTTTTTTGGCTGATGATTGGCAGCCAGAGACTGCGAAAACGAGAGAAAGCCCTAAAAGGGGAGTGATGATTTTCATTTTTCTGTTCCTTACCATGGCAATTTAATTTTCTTTTTCAAATCTTCTAACTGTTTTTGCGTGCCGGATTGTGCCTTTTTCTTTTCAGCTTCGATTTGTGACTTTGCTTTATCGACTTCTTTTTTCTGCTTTTCCACTTCGGCGTTAAGCTGGTTTTTAACCTGAGCCACTTGACCATCTAGTTTGGCTCTTTCCGCCTGAATCCGATTATCGATAAAAGCTTTCAGTTTTTCACGGGCCTCTTTGACCTTAGCGTCGAGTTGCTTTTTAAATCCAGCGCTCAATGCCCCGCCCAAGTTGGAGTTGATACCAATGTTAGGGTGGCTCCATGGACCACTCGCTGTGGCGTTCAATGTGACAACTGGAATATCCTTAGCCACACCTTGAAGAACTTCTTTTAAAACGGGAGAGTTAGCCTTTATATCATAGTCGATCTGACTATACTTGTTGTTCATTTTCATATTGATTTGGCTTTCAACTAGAGTCCCAACCACTTCGGTTTGTCCGACTGCTTTGTTAAAAGCATAAGTCACGTCATCACTATCAGCTAAGGCCATTCTTTGTACTGGAAAAGAGGCCACAGACATTTGTAGCGTTTCTTTAGCAGGCTCTTTGGTGTGATCCAAAGTAACTAACACATTTAACCCAGAAACTTGTTGATGAGGAAAGTCTCCTTTAATATGTGCAGTAAGTGGCTTTCCTAAAAATTTGGGATCAGATGTGGCATTTTGGATAAGACCTTCAATCTTTCCACTATATGGTGAATCATTAGGTTCAGAACTAATTTTTGCTTTTTTAAGCCAAAAAAGCGGATAGCCTGTAGTGACCGGAAAAGCCACATTACGTCCTTTGTCACGTACCTTGACCTCCACTTTCTTTTCAGGAGTGCGCTCACTTTTAGGTGGCGGCATATACTTTTTAGCCATTTCAAAGTATTTGGCATAAGCTCCTAATTTGTCTAAAAACATTTTCCCAAAGAGACCTTTGGAAAAGTCAGAGACATTTAAACTTGGAATTTTTAAACGCTTTTGAAGATCGCTGATATCGTTTTGGATGATCTTATCAATCTGACCAACATCTGATTCAATCTTCCCATAGTCCTTCTTAAGATCGCCGTGCGCTTGTGAGTAACTTTTTTGAATGCGATCGGCTTCTTTTAAGACGGCATCTACTTCTGCGACTCCTTTGGCCACTTCTAAGGGATTTCCTTCTAACTTAATTGCTTTAGCCCGGGCAATTAAGGCATCGACCTCTTTTTGTTGGGGCAGTTTAGAAAAACGCTCTTTCCACTCGGCCTCTTTCTTCTTAAGTTCCTCTTCGATTTCTTGAATTCGCTTTTCTGACTTTAAATCTGCCGTCATTTTTGAAATTTGAGCCGATGGGTCCGTTCCATCTAAAACATTGGCGACATCACCTAAAATATTTTGATTGTAGCTTTCTTTCAGTTCATTAAGGGCTTTGGCTTCCACTTCATTGACTAACTGATTGTCAGTGGCTGTTTCTTCTTTGGGAATGATCCGACCGGGTCGCTTCCTAGGAGAATAGGCTTGAATGTTTAATATGGAGGCTTCATCGACGACGAATTTTGCCCGTAAAAGAGCGTCCCAGAGTAATTGAAAGCGCATTTCGCCAATCTGAAACAGATTTTGTTCCGGTTGGTCCTTATCGGTGACTTGAACATTGCGGACAATCAATGAGCCTTTAGTGAAGCTGGTCTTGACTTCACCAACATTGACTTCGGCTCCATAGCCATAAGTGGCCCCGAGTTCTAACGCCGTTCTTAAATTGCTATCAAAAAAGAGATAAAAATAAAGGAAAGTAAGTGCGCCTATTATAAGAACCGGCACAACGGCCTCGACGCGAATAGGACCTTTCTTTTTATTTTTCTTGTTCTTCTTTTTACTGTTTTTCTCTTCTGTTGAGTTATCCATAGAGTTCGTCATATTTGTAGTACCATTTGTAAAGAGAGGTTGCTTTCACGGCTTTCCAGAACTTGGTCTCTTGAAATCGCTTTAAAACTGTAGCGCGATATT
>JAGRAG010000287.1 GCA_020435025.1 Bdellovibrionales bacterium
ACGGAAAAACTTATAAAGCAGGACCGGCCCATCCAGCGAAAGCCCGGGAATAACGATTTAAGGTATTCGAAATAATCCCCAACAATTAGGAGGAACCAATTATGGGATAAATACAAATAAAAGAACTTATGCAGGAGCTAAAACTGGGTGGAATGTTAGACTCGCTTGATGAGTCACTCTCACTGACTAAATCCGGCAAACCCCAGTTGATTGATTTTTTAGATCATCTTTTACATAAAGAAAAAGAACATCGAAAACTTCAACTGGCTGATCGACATTTACAGTCATCAAAACTGCCTAAAAAAGTTAAAATTCTTGACCAGAAGAAGTAGGAAAAATAACAAGATCTCAAACGACGTCGCTTACGCTCCGTGAGCTGTCGCAAGTATCGGCAAAGCGTGCAACTGGTGCCGGCAATACATGCAATTCATCATCAATTTTGAAAAACCAACTTTTATTGTTATCACTGCTATTGATTTAGAGAGGTAAAAAATGAAGAAGACTAAAATTAAAAAAGTTTATGAAGATTATGGTTGTGGTTTTTCCGTGAAGCTTATTAATGCTCCCATGGTGCAAATTCGTGGAGAGTGGGTTTTAGATGTTAATCCAAAAAAACTTCATGAGGCCGTGTTAAATGCCTTGGTTTTCAAGCCCTCTAGGCTTACTGGTGCAGAGATTCTCTTCATCCGACAATATTTTCAAATGACGCTTAAAGAATTTGGTGAAAAGTTTGATGTCACTCATCCCGCTGTGAGAAAATGGGAGGAAACTAAAAACAAAGCCACTGAAATGAAGTGGTCGATTGATAAGGACATTCGGCTTTTTGCTCTTACGGGAATTAGCAAAAAGGCCAGAGACTTTTTAGAGGCTTATAGGGAGTTAAATACAAAGGCTGCCAACAATAGTGTTGAAATCAAAATTAATTTAGACAACGTGGCCTAGAGTTTGACCAATAAAATGGGTTAGTCACGAATTGCGTTTACAATACGTAGGTCTTGGATGAGGTGTTAAGCCAGGACTCTCTTAGTTAAGATTTGTTTGTGAAGAACAACTTAACAAAAGGAGAGTCCCAATGACTCAACAACAATATGTTATCAATAGAAAATTAAATATTCTAGATCTTGGGGAAAAATTAGGAAATATTAGCCAAGCCTGTAAGAGGCTTGGCGTAAGTCGTCAGCATTTCTACGATATTAAGCAAGCTGTCGAAGAAGAAGGCATTGATGGTCTTTTGGAAAAGTCTAGAAAGAAGCCGAGAGTTGGTAATCGAGTACCAGCAGAGTTTGAAAAGGCAGTATTAGATTATGCCCTTGAGTGCCCTACTCATGGTCAAGTGAGGGTGGCAAATGAACTGAGACAAAAAGGCATAGTACTGAGTGCGGGTGGAGTTCGTAGCATTTGGCTTCGTCACAAACTGGAGAAGAAACATTTGCGTTTAAAGCGCCTTGAAGAGCACAGTGCGAAGGCAGGAGTTGTTTTGACAGAATCCCAGGTCCAAGCCCTAGAAGAAGCCAAAGAAGAAAAGCAAGCTCACGGCGAAGTTGAGACTCATCATCCAGGCTACCTCGTTGGCCAAGACACTTTTTATGTTGGCTACATTAAAGGTGTTGGCCGCATTTACCAGCAAACGGCCATCGACACTTTTTCTAATTTTGGATTTGCCAAGCTCTATTTGGAAAAGTCGGCTTTGACTTCAGCAGATATTTTAAATGATCGCATACTTCCATTTTTTGACGAGGAAGGAATGAAGGTTCTTCGCACGCTCACGGACAATGGGTTGGAATACTGTGGTCGCACAGAAAGCCATCCCTACCAGCTTTTTTTGCACCTGAATGACATCGATCACAGCCGCACAAAAGTTCGCACCCCAAGAACTAACGGGGCCACCGAAAAACTCAACCAGACAATCAAGAATGAGTTCTATGCCGTCGCCTTTAGAAAGAAATTATATGACAGCCTCGATGCCATACAAGAGGATCTTGACGAGTTTATGGAAAAATACAACTACAAGCGCACCAACCAGGGCAAGCACTGCAAAGGGCGCACACCGGCTCAGACGCTCGACGATGGATACAGTCTCTATAAAAAATACGTAATCGAAGGAATGGAGGTGACAGAAAAAACTGAAAATACTAACTAGGAAAAAGTCGCGACTGAGAGAGTCATGTCAACACAACTCCTGACTACTGCAAATAAAATTTTTCACCCATAGCCCATTTTTTCTCTAACTTCTGAAGATGTGAAATACCTGTTTGTTGTGCGTCCTTTGCCGTTTATATATTATTTACTCCAATTATCTATTTTTCTTTTCAGTATGGTAATATTATATCTCCTAGGCTCAACTTTATATCTCCATTTCTCTATTGTCCTGGTCTTTCGCTACCTGTTAGTTCTCAGATTCATTTTGAATATTTAGAATATCTAGTAGTTCTGGAGAAGCTTTACCGCAATTCTTCTCTTGAAACTCACGAAGCCTACGAACTGAACCTTTTCTGGGGGATTTAATTTTTTCTGTTTTCATAACTTCACCTCTTCTGTTTTTAATGTAGTTATAGAATTATCTTTTCATCTTATAACCAACTGAAAACACGTGTTTTTTCGACAAAGCGCATGAAAATGCTGTTAGGGCTTTTAGCTGCTATTAGAATTTCCCTCAAGCAAATTGCGGCTTACGAAGGTTGAGGATCAACTAATAAACTAAAAAGAAATAGACGCTGAACCTACAGTGCCTTTTTCCCTACGGAACAAATTGTTTCCGGATGACTAAATGCTGGATCAGGCATTATTAGATCCTTTCGATAAATAACTGGCTCTCTCATATTGAACATTGGAATGACCCACTCATCATCCTCAAATGAACGAATGATCTTCCCGTACTTTTCTAGCCTCGTGCGTTTATTCTCAATAAAACGAGCTTTCTCTATATTTCTCAAAAGATCTCTACCTAAAAATGGAAGAAATGGCGGAAAATTGTGCTCCCACATAATTAAAAAACTATCTGGATCTCTAAACAAAGTTTTTCCTTCTCCCGCTATAATATCAAAATAACCGGATTTCATTTTGTCAGAAATCTTCCTGAATGGCGCTAATACTACCTCAACATTTGATGATATTTTTTTAATCCTAGACTCAATATGTGACCGTAAACTTTCATCTAAATAGAATTCAGGCAGCCATATCTTGACCCCGTAGCGATCAAGATGAGCTTTCCATTGTTCTCTAAGTTTATTCATTAAATTCGAGGAAACCTCTTTTCTCTCCTTTATATAATAGGATGGAAGAAGAAGGCCTTTTGGTACTAAATTGAACGAATGTATAAAATTTTCTTTATTCACCAACCAATCAGAAACAGCAGCTTGAACCAAACGCCTTAAAGCAATTCGGAACGCTCTGTCTTGAAGAGCTTTTTTGTTTTTAGCTAAGTGTAATTGTCCAGGAAAATATTGATGTGTTCTTTGATCCAAATATCCTAAGGGAATCCTTAAATCTTTTGAAAAAAGAGGGGGAATTCCAAGTAAAACATCATATTTTCTACTATCTAGTAATCTTTGCGCATCGCTAAAATTTAAATTCACGTCTAGATGAATCTTGTTAAAGAAATAACTAGAAGAGCTTACTCGGACTAGTCGAAATGATTTATCTCTCTCAATAGTTTCTATCCGATAGTCGCCAGTAAGCCCCTTAACTCCTTTCTTAACAATTGCAAGCTCCGGACTCGTAAGAAGATGCATAAAAGGTGCGTATCTAGACTTTAAATAAAATGTAAATTTCTTTGCTCGACTATCGATTTGCTCATCTAAAGTCCTTTCTTTATCCAATAATGATTCAAGTAATTTTTTGTTAAACGCATTACTCGATGAAGCAAGAATTCGCTGAAAAGTGTAGGCAACATCTGCAGCAACAACGTTTTGGGTGTCTGACAAAGTAAATTGATACTCAAGCCTATCGCCAGAAATTCTCCATGTCTTTGCTAAAGAACTTACTGGCCATCCTTTTTGCCCTATTTTGACCAATCTCTTGTGGAGACACGCAATTGTTGCCAGATGAGGGTCACTATATGCCTTTAACGGATCAAAGCCCTTCCGATAATGACCAAAGGCGCCGACCTTAAGAATTTCTGATGCTAAGGCTATTATAGGGAAAATAATTATTACTAGGACTATAATTATAGAGCGGCTAAGCCACATTATTTCTCCAATAAGAAGGTCAGTTTGACACCAACTAAGGCAATGGCGAACCTTGAAAACAGACATTTTTACAATTAATCCTACTTTATAGACAGTGCTCGTACAACGTCTTAGAAAAAAGCATCTAATTGTCATAATTTACCCATATCTTTTGGCCTCATAATTGCAAAAGAACTCTCCACTAAAAGGAGATCTACTAATGCTAAAAATTTCATTTATTGTCACAAGTATTGCTGCATTTGTAACCTTAGGGTCACAAGCAACAGAGTCTAGCGAAATGCCGAAATCGAAACTTGAGATTACTAAGGCTCTCATTACACTAACCCGAGCCGGGCTTCTTACGGAAAACAAACAATCGGGCACACTTAGTATAAGTCCCGAAGGTCTGAATGATGAAGGCTTTGAATTTATAAATTTAGACGAGCTTGAACTTCTGAGCGTCAATGATACGACTGATACATGGATCTGTTAGTTGAATTCCACTTGTAGCGCACACAAACCACTTTCTGAACCTCACAACTATGGCCGTATTGTTTACGAAAGTCGTGATGGTCTGATTATTAAACCTCGGTCCATTGTTTGGGAAGAGCTATTCATCGGAAAGATAGGGTTTGTTGAAGATGTCACAAATACTATTGCGAAAAAAAATCCTGAGTTTAGTGGTTTTACGTTACCAAATTTGACCTTTTCACGCTATGACCAAGTTAATTACTCTATTGAAAAACTAGTTGTGTCTCCTACAGATTATTGCTCGAAAATTGAAATCGAAAAAATAGGAAACACATTTGCACTACTAATATTTTTCGGAATAACCGACCTGCATCAAGAAAATATTTTCTTTGGGCGTGACTCAAAAGGAAAACTGATTTTCACACCTATTGATGTCGAGATAGTTTTAGAGTGCCCAAAAACGCTCGGCCAATCAGGCTTAGTTCCCGATGCTGCATATCCGTTTTATGTTTCGGCAATTTCACACTTAAAAAAGCTTGTAAATAACGTCGGAATTGAAACCGTCGCTGCACCTCTTGTATATGGATACCTTAAGACCTTGAGCTTGTTAGCTGAAAGCGAAAGTGAACTAAATTCTTTGATGCTTACCTTTATTGATATTCAGTCAACTCCAATACGTGTCGCTATTCGAAAATCAAAAAGCTACTCAAATTTTTTAAATGGGATATACAAACAAAAAGAATTTCAAATTCCGCCTATACCGTCTGAACAAGCACAACTAGAGAGAAGAGACATACCTTATTTCTTTCGTTTTCCAAATGATGAAACTCTTTATTACTATGACAATTTTTTAAATCCAATAAAAGTTCCTGCAAAGGATGTTTCAGGAATGATACTACTCAAAAAACGAATAGTATCTGAAAATGAAATCACTCCGAATCCTCATTTAAATCAAATTTTTAGAACCGGACCTCTGCAAATTATACGCGGTTTATGCTACATCACTAGGCATTTCGAATCTAAGTACAAATCAACGAATATATTAAGTAAATATGGTATGGCATACCTTTGGGATGAATACTTTAAAATAAAACTAAAATGCTCACTCCAAAACTGAACTCTACAGGATCCCTTGAACAATCTTTTATTTTTTTTCTAAAGCCTCTCGAACCACCAAGAAATAACTAAACTGTTCGTCTCCTCTTAGACGATAATGAGCGAAACTCACTTTTTTGGGGTCGTCAAGATCCTTCGTGCGTGCAATTTCCACACTTTTTCCCTTCGTATCCGACATTCTGATCCATCCTCCAAAAGGGTTCTCCCCAACAACCATTGATTCCAGACTGTCCGCAGTCGTTTTAAAAGTAGTTACCTCTTCGCCCCTTCCCCCAATTGAAAGTGTCTGTGCTCCCACCGCAAGTGTTGAAAAGCCCTCTTTGTATTTTTCCTTCAACAAAGTCCCCAAAACTTTACCGTATTTAACATATGAGTTGGATGAGGAAGCTTTAGGGCTATTGTAAAGCAAATGAGCTAAGTGAGTCCACACAACGATCGGACCACCCCGCGCCTCAAGTAAAGCGACGGTCTTATCTGCCATACCTTGATCACGCATTATATAACCCATTCTCTGATCCTTGCTTGCTTCACCATACATTCTAAACCAACTCATAAGTGACTGCACGGCAACTTCTGTCTCAAACCTTACTTCAGGAGCCAAATCTGCGTTAGCAATTAAATTTTTTACTTTACTTAACAGTGTAACTCCCTCATTGACTGAGGATTCCGATAATGTCCTTTTTCCAATAATTAGTTCTTGTTCAAACTCTCTAAACGAAACCATATCACCTTCACCGGGCAACAACTCTAATAATTTAAATTCTAATCTACTGTTGCCATTGCTAAGAAATTACCGAACTTTACTTGCCTCGTAATATGGCTGTCTTACATCAACCCCAAAAACAGAAACCTTTCGGTTGGTTTCTCGATTAAATTTTGCCAAACTATTAAAAAAATCCAAAACTTGGTGTGAACGCCAAACAGAATAAAGCCCTTCTAAATCCCTTTCGACCAATTTTTCTCCATTTTGAATCTTTTGATTAATACTAATGACCGCCCCTGAAGGAACTTCGAAAAGCAACGTATTAACCTCTGCCTTCTTTATAAGTTCTAAAATGGCTTTCCCGGCAGCCGCATGAAGACCTCCGCTATTATGTGATATTTCACCTATTCCAATAATCTTCAAGGATCCTAACTCTGAAGTGGGTAAATTCCATATATCTCGCTCAGCACTTATCGACGGAACACACTTACTCTTCATTTCTATGCCCCCTGAAGAAACGGTTCTATTTGCTTGAAACTGATCACACTCTAAAGCATATTTACTACTCATGAAGCTTTTTTTAATTTGAAAGAAGAGCAGTACTAATATGCAACAACCAAAAACAACGGCGATTAAACGAATCCTTATAATTCCCGGTTTAATTGTTACTAGTTTATCGTCAATCATCTTACTCATAGTAATTACTCTATCACTTTACCAAGGATATCGCCATGAAATGTTAACAAGGTTTGAAACGATCGCCGAGCACTTTAAAGAAAACGTTTCTGAGAGTGTTTTGTTGGGTGAATACAATTCCACTTATACTTTTTGTAAGCGTCTAAGCCTTTCACATGATGTAAAATCTATACTGGTTGAAGGTACGGATGGCACCAAAGTCTGTAGCATAAATCAGCACGAAAGCTCCCTACACCCTATAAATAGTTTTGTTTTCTTTGATGACCAAGAAAAAGAGAAAGCTGCGGTAATTCGACTTGGATTTGATTTATCTAGCTTAAGACAGGAACTTATACGCTCAATTTTGTTTGGTTTGTTCGTTGCTGGAGCCTTTTTGGGTTTTCACTTTTTAACCTATCGATATCTTGCAAAGAAAATAGGAATACCTATTCGAGCACAATCCCAACTTCTCGAATCTGGCTCATTAGAAGAAATGCGTGACTGCCCTGTCGATTTAGGGGGTAATGTGTCTGAATTACACCTACTTCTATCTGGCATCAAGACTATGTCGTCGAGGCTTATTGAGTCTCAAATTGAACTAAAATTTACAGAAAGACTTAGAACAATAAATGAAGTCTCAAGAAAAGTTGCCCATGACATTCGGTCTCCGCTTTCAGCTTTAAATGCTCTCGCTTCAAGTGCTAAAGATAGGGAAGAAAAAAATACCTTAACTACAATTTCAGACCGACTAAACGATATTGTATCCGATTTGTTAAACTCTAATAATATAAACGGGAACTTAAAGTCAAATGACGCAAAAAAGATATACCAACCAAATAGTTTGCCTGTGGAAAGCATTGTCGGGATACTTAAAAAACTTGAAATAGAAATAAGAGCAACTTTGGAGCAAGGAATTAAGTTTAAAATCGAAACTTACTTTGGCAACAAAGCAATCTTTCATTTTTTTACTAAAATAGATTTAAGCAAGCTAGTAAGAGTATTATCAAATATTATCAACAATTCAATAGATGCGATCTCTTCCAATGGCGGCCAAATAAAAGTAACCGCGCATTTTAGCAACGATAGTCTTAAGTTCACTGTAATTGACAACGGAAAAGGAATTAAAGAAGAAATACTTTTAAGACTGGGGAAAGAAGAACTTACTTTTGACAAAACTGATGGAAACGGTTTAGGTGTTTATGGAGCATATCAACAGGTCAACTCTTGGAATGGAAAAATAAGCTATCGATCTCAGATTAATATCGGTACAGAGGTCACTGTTGAGATCCCATGTAAATAGTCTAATTAAAATTAAATCATGAAAGATTTATGAAAAGTTATTTGAGAAATCATTTTTGGGTCGCCCTTCTTTTATTTAGTTTTATGAACTTAGGCCTCGGCTATCGGCATATTTGGCAGGACGAAATTGAGACCGCCGAGCGGGCTCGTTCTATTTTGTTTTATGGAATTCCTAAAACCATAGACCCCGAAGGGCGGGTGAGTGTGAACACTTCGGGAGCTGAATTAGAAAACAGCGATCTGCATCGCTAT
>JAGRAG010000288.1 GCA_020435025.1 Bdellovibrionales bacterium
GTATGTGAAAGGCGTGATTCAATCCCAAGCCGCTTAACTCACAAACAGTCCTATTCCTTCTGAAGGACAAAAACAGATCTTAGCTAATAAACAATACCAATTAGGACTAAATGGAGGCTTCCTGCTGTTCTTCTTCGTTTTCACGAATTACGGCAAAATTAATCTCAACAATCCCGGATTCCGTAATTGTAAACATGATTTTTTTAATCGTTAGAAAATCAATTGATTTATCTGCTTGAATCGAAATTCTTTTGTGAGCTTCGACTTCTGGCTTTTGATCTATTCCTTTAGCTTCACTTACCGCATCTAAAATCCGATTGGTTAAAGTCTTTTTACTTTCCTCTTCTTTGGCCATCATCTCTTCAATAGAGCTACGTAGTCGATCTACCATCCAGTTTTCTTGTTCTTTGACTTGACGAAACTCTTCTACTTTTTCTTTATTTAGAAAAATACCTTCTTTAGAGACGACGACAACATTCGAAGGTTTTAGCTCTTTAACCGCAGAAGCGTTGGGGAGTTCAACATTGTCTCGAATTTCAATAACCTCACCTGTTGTATTATAATTTTGCAAAAGAAACACCACAAGAACCGTAAACAAATCCACCATCGCTGTCAGGGACAAGACCATAACAACACTTCTTTTGGTTCCCTTTACTTTTCCTCGACGATCACGGTGACCAGGAATATGAATTGGCATTACTCAGCTCCTCCTGTTGCAATGGAAATTTCAGGAAAACCAGCTTTAAGTAAATTGTCCATTCCCGTAACCAGTGATTCATATGGCAACTCGTCTTCTACGGTGATGACACAGTCATTTTTTTCTGGATATAGCTTTTTCACCGTTCTCAAATTTTCTAACAAAGAATCTTCGTCATACTTTCCATTTAACTTAGGAATGGGTGTCAGTTTTCTTCCTATCAGGACTTGATATCCAAAGGATTTAACATCCACTCGAAAAGCCACCTCAGCCCTTGGAGGAGGGGGAGAGTCCTCAGCTTCCGTACGCTTTCCATAAATGGAGCTTCCAATTTGGATCATCGAAACTTGACTCCAAACGGCCGTGATCAGCAGAAAGATTACTAGCACACTCATAAGGTCAATAAATGGAACAATATTGACGTCCATATTGACTGTGCGACCATTACTTGAATTGTCATCGATGTGTGCCATTTTAAATTTCCTTTAGTACTTCATCTTCTCACGGTTAGCGACCACAAGATTCATCATATTCATGCTGCTTTCCAACATGTCATTAATCGCTCGACCTATTCGAATCTGAAAAAATCCGTAAAATACAATACAGATAATTGCGACTAAAAGTCCAAAAGCCGTACAGTTCAAGGCGTGGGAAATACCTCGAGAAAGAAGCTCCGCTTTCAACTTGGGGTCCGCATTGGATACCCCACTAAAAGCCACAATCAGACCAAGGATCGTACCAAACAGTCCAATCAGTACGGCAATGTTTCCAAAAACTGCCAAGAAAGAAGACCAGCCTTCTAATTTGGGTGTCTCTCGCAGAACTGCAGCATCCATGGCCACCTGAATCTCTTCGTCGGGCCTTTTATTTAAAACCTGAACTAGGCCCGCTTTTAATGTATTCGTCAAAGGTGTTGGGCGACTATCACAATAGGAAATCGCCTGCTTTAACTCGCCTCTCAGGAGCATACTATACAGACTTTCATTCAAAGAGGATTTGTCTACTGACAACATCTTTAATTTAAAAAATCGTTAAATGATCAAAAAAAGTGCTAATAGGCCGACCAGTGCTATGACGAGCATGGGCGTCCCACCTTCACAAAAAGCTCTTACTATCCCTTCTTTCCCGGCGCAATGCTCGAGAATTTGTCCTGCTTGTTCTTCCACGGTTCTCCCCTTTTATTGTTTTACTGTGTCTGAAAGACGAACGGATAAGCCACTTCGGCCACCTGATCTTTAGGTGGCTCCGGGAACCGCCACGTTCGTAACTTTCTAACAATACAATCACCTACACTATCGTTTCCTAGACTGCTGGATTTCACTCTCGCCTTGGTCACAATACCTTTTTCTTCAATATGCCATTCAATCACCAGCTTGCCGTAAAGGTCTTTATCTCTATTTAAAGCACGGTCATAACAAGCCTTAATCTGCCTTTTATTTTTTATGATCACTCGCCGAATGGCTTCCCTATCTATCGAGCCGGTCACTTCCGCTTCTTGTCCGCCCAAATTGATATCTACGCGCCCTTTACTTCCTAATCCACCGACACCGGTTCCCATGCCTCCCGTGCCTCGCCCAGTCGTTCCTGCTCCAGAAATTCCTTCAGTTGCAAATCCTGATCCTGAAGCTCCTGTATTATTAAATCGGCCTCCGGCATTTTTACCCGCACGGTTTGTATTGAATCCCGACGCACCCGTTGCTTGGTCAGCCATCCCCGCAAGCCCACCCGATCCGGTATAGGACTCACTAAGTTTGTCGTTAATGCCTTTATTTCCAAAAACATTTAGAAGGCCCATTTTACTCACATCTTTTTTCTGACTCTTGGCATTGGATCCACTTTTTGCACCCGTCTTTTTGGCGCCACCTTTATTTACAATAGATGTGGGTCGAGTCGATTTTTTCTTAGACTCCGTTTTCTTCAAAGCAGCTGCCTTACCTGGATCCTTTTTCACCGTCGTCGTCGGCGTTTGCTTAGTGGAGCTTTTTTTCATATCCACTTTGACCACTTTCTATTCCTTCGGAGAGGAGTCTATTTTAACAACCTTTTTTTCTTTCGGTCGATTGAAACGAACAACCGCTCTTCGAATGGGCACTTCTAAAAGAGCTTCTTCTTCCATATCCACAGGAGAGTAAACCAACATATACAGACCTAAAATAGCGGTTATCACTCCAGCTAAGACAATTCCGGTAAACTCTGTCGTTGTAAAATCCAAAAATGGTGCGACTATCGGCTTTACAGTGTCCGGCTTAAACCTAACATATATGGAAAGAAGTCCATTTTCTAGATCCCAGCGGATCATTTCACCTTGTTGAAGCTTTACCTCTGTTCCTTTTTTGGTGTCTACCAGTCGATTTTGTTTCCGCAGGTCCGCAAAAGACATTTGACCGTTTTCTCCAACCCACATTCCACTCGGATTACTTCCTAATAGAATCGAAGTTTCGGAACCTAATTTTAAAAAAGCCGACGAAGAACCGCTTGCCGTACGAATGGGAATCGTAATATCGGCATTCGCATTCGGACCTATAGTATATGTCTTCGGCTCATGAAAATGATGAGTGGCTATCACTCTCTGATTCCATGCAACCAAAACTTCTACCACTGTCCCCTTTCCTGGCCGAATCACCTCATCTAAATTTTTGATCGCCCCTGGAGGCGCAAAAGTCCCACCTATTTTTTTCTTTTTTGAATAACTTGCGGCCTGAGGGGGCTTGGGAACTTTCGGCCCATCACGATGAAGTTTGATAGGAGCTTTTCCAACCTCCGAAGGCTTCTTTAAATGAATAACACTTTGTTGAGGGATATGATCACTAGAGAGCTTCGGTTCCTGTTCTGATTTCTGCTCCTGAGAGTCAATGGGCGCTTGCGGAATTGGAGGCGTCACCCTCTCTTGCTTTTCCTGAGTTTCTTTCTCTGAACCTCCTAATGATTCGTGAGATGTGGCCAAAGTAGGAGAAGCAGGCTCTTCCAATGGCTTATCAGCACTCTCCCCTGCCTCGATATGGTCTTCTGATACTAAAGTCGGCAGCTCCTCAGCAGTTGCAGTAGATTCGCCACCAACCAGTCCGACCGGAGGCACAACATCATCCAAACCAACTTTAGGAGGCGAAGATGGTTTAGGAATCCCAATAAAGAACTCTAGATTGAACTCGCCTACCTGAATAAAATCACCAGACTCCAATTTTTTATCAATGATGCTTTCAGAGTTTACTAACGTGCCTAAAGTTGAGCCTAAATCGGAGATATAATATCCCGTGTCCCTCTCTTCGATCACGGCATGGACAGGAGAAACTGTATCGCTTTCCAACAGCAGCTGAGCATTTTCACTTGTTCCAATCACAATTTGCTCGACCGCAAATTGCTTTATTCCCTGCAGTCTATCGTCTGAATAAATACGTATAAACAATGGCTGCTTCAATTACCACTCCGTTCGCCGTGCAAGTCTTCAGCTGTCTGTCGCATCTCTGGAATAAAATCATCACGCAAATTAATCAGTCGTTTAAAATTGAATTGCTTTTTTTGCAGAAGATATAAAAGCTCTGGTTTTTTCACATTCCCTTCAATTAATTCATCTTCAAAATTAATTGATGTTGTTCGCTTTTTACTTCTATTGTTTTGTGCTGAAGAAACAACCGGAAAAAAGAACGAACACAGAAGTGCGCCTATAACACCGATTCGTCTCCAATTACTTCGTCGCATGATTAAATACTCCACTACTTGATACTGTCCGCTCTTTTTTCTAAAGCTTCGAGTTCTCTTAATATTTTCTGATTATCCGTTAAAAACTTCAACTTACTGATAGCCCTATACCCCTCTTTTCTGTCCTTAAGTATATCCACCAAAAGTCTCACCTGGTTGAGCAAAATATAGGGGTCTTTTGAGTCTCCATCTAAGATATTGCCATAAACTCTTTGCGCAATCTTGGGTTCATTCAATGCCACTAGTGCCACGGCATAATTATTTGCAATTTCACCTGCTAACTTATCACCATTCTTTAGTCCTGACTTTGTATTGGTGTGCGCGTCTTCTAATGGCTTTAAACCTCTTTTGTAATCTCCATACTTCACATATATTGAACCTAAATTAGAAGCACCTATTTCATAATCACTACCCGCACGCACAGCTGCTATGAAATTTCCGATCGCCGCTCGTTCATCATTTTCTATCAAATCGAGTATTCCATAGTTATTCAAAATAGAAGGGTTATTTTTGTGAGCAACAGCCGCTCGATCTAAAATTAATCGTGCCAAACCATAGTTCTTTTTTTCAATATGATAGTTGGATAATACAAGTAGTGCGGGCAGATTATCCTTGTCTTGGGCTAAAACCTGATGAATAGCCTCAAGCATTGGTCCTGTCTTTTGTTCGGCGCGGTTCGCTTTGATAGCACTTAATAGATCTGCTACAGACTTTTCTTGAGCTTGTCCACTAAGGGAAACTCCTAAAAGAACAAAACACATATATTTAGTGATCGAGAACATGGGACGACTCATACTACAACCCCTTCCAATCCAGCATTTTTGTACTAAATACGGTAAATGCTTTAGCAGGATCGCTACTAGGAGTTAGCTTTTCAAGTTCATGCTGGGCAACAATTAACCAGTTATTGTAGCCCTGAAGCTTCTTTCCCTTATCAATGGCATCATTATAAAATTTAATAGCATTTTTCGAAAATGGTTCGGCGATTTTTCCAACTTGCTCAACATACTTTGCATGATCTTCCTTACTTAAACCTCCAGGAACCGGTGCGTTCACGATTGAAGCTGCCATGTGTTGTTCGGCCTGTCCTTGAAGAGTAAGAGATGCCACAATCATTCCTCCATGATCATAGCGAATCACGGAAGCCAGTTCTTTTTCTAATCTTGCCTTAAGGTCGATCTTGCGTTTGATTGCACTTTGAGCATTCTGCAAACCAATTTTGACGGATCGAAAGTTTAAGTAGTGCTTATAAACTAATTTAAATTTAGCTTCTGCAGCATAGCCCTTTGCCGCCAATGAACCACGAGCTTGTTTTTCCAAACCTACAACTTTTAAATACCAGAAATCAGATTTGCTGGTATCTTTCAACCACTCATAAAGGTAAGCCAATCGAAAAGCCGTCTCTACTTTGAGCTCAATATCGTTGGCAGGACTATGAAAATATTGCTTGTAGTAATCGATCGCTTTATTAAAATTTCCCTTTTTTCTTCTTCGTTCCCAAAGCCTTCCGATACGATAAAGAACCGTATGCTTCTCATTCGATCGACTTTTTTTGTAGTAAGCTTCATAGTTCTTAAGTGCCGCCGTATAATATAAAATACCTTCTCGAATCAATGCTGCATTGTATAGATACTGAATTGACAATTTATCACTTGGATACTTACTAACATAAAGTTCATAAAATTCAGCAGCCTCCTTATATTTTCCCATCTGTGCACTAGATTCGGCTAGGTATTGTAGTGCCGCTTGTTTATTTTTATCAGAGGATTTTTTAGATTGAAAAACGGCAGTGAAGAGGCCAACTGCCTGAGCCACATTTCCTGCTTTAGAATAATTTACAGCTGCATTGTATGCCGCCTTCATTCCCAATTCAGTATCATTGTTAGTTTGCGCTATCTTTTCAAAAGCCTTAGCACTTTCCTCCATTCCCTTATCAGTTTCCTCTAAGTTTTTAGCCTGAATGAATTGAGAATTCTGCTTAATTTTTTCGATCTTTGGCGCTAACCGCGACTTAGCAATCGTGGGATACTGCATTAAGACATCCACCGTCTTAACCAGTCCTACGTAGTCTTTTCGCATTTCATACATACTTAAAATAGACTCTGCGGACCACAGGGCATATTTGCTTCCTTTTTGGTCCGACTTTATAACTTCCAAAAACTTAGCTTCTGCTTCTTCAAAGTGATTATAATAGTAATAGAGGTTTCCCACTCGATATAAAATAGAGGTGCGATTTTCAGCATTTGGATACTTACTCAAGTATCTATCCGACGTTTTGATAAAATCAGTAATAGTGCTGTCGAAAGGAACTTTTCTTTTGCTTTCCCCAACAATCTTTTTCATTTCTTTATCTGTTGGCAGACCTTTATCTAAAGCAAGAAGAGCATTAAATAACGACTTCTCAGCGTAGATGCTGTCATTCGCATTATCAATCACCCATAGATAATGTTCTGCTGCTTGCTTGTATTTTTTTTCGTCAAACAAAAGCTCCGCGTAAAAGAAGTGCATTTGTGGCAACTGATTGGTCTTACGAAATGTAGAAAAGTATAAAGCATACCCTTTTTCGGCCTGTTCTCGAGCATTAGTGACTTTCGAGTTTTGCGCTGTTTGATGTTTTTGCAGAACATAACTTCTCAAAGTAGATTCCATAAGAACATTTGCTTTCTCTAAAAGCTTCTCATTTTCTGAATTTTTCTTGGCCCATACACTTAATGGACCATACTTGCTGATCCATTTAAAGGCTGACTCTCTAAATTGGGCATCGTCTCCAGCAGCTCCGTACATACTAACAATCTGGTACTGATAGTCGTAAGCTTTCGGGCTATAGGGTTCTTTCTCTATCATCTGCGTGAATATATTCTTCGCCTTTTCCCTTTCCCCAGTATCTAAATAGTAATATCCCAGACGCTCTAACATTTTGTCCAAAGATTTTCTTCCTGATACACGAATGAAATAATCTGTAGGATCCCCGCTAAGTCCACTTTCACCATAGAAAATAACCAAGTCTTTTATAGACTCTTCTGCCAAACGGATTCGACTTAAACCGCCCGCACTGGAGTCACCCCGACCTTTGGTTTTTCGACCCACCTTAATAACCCGCTCCAAAGATTGCAAAGCAGTACGTACTTTTCCCAGCTTATACTGACACCAAGCCATCTTATATAGAGCAAATGAATACAGTCGAGAACGACGAACTTTCGCTACCTGTGTATAGTAAGGAAGAGCTTCTTTCCACTTTTCATTTTCAAAGAAGTACTCACCGAGAGCAAAATTTGATTCATTGACAAACTTCGATTTGGGGTACTCCTTGCTCAAACGTTTATAGTAAACCAATCCTTCTTTCTCATTGAGGAGTTCAAAGTAGTTATAGCCTAAATAAAAGAGGGCCTGTGGCATCTTTTCATCTTTCGGATAATCTCGAATAAACCACTTATATAGTTGAATGCCCTTTTTGTTGTAGTCTTGTGCCGGTGTTAGATCGATACGAGGGCGTTTTTTGATTTTTTTATCCAAGTACAATTTCACTTGCTCATCGTATTCAGTCTGAATTTGATATTCAATCAAACGAGCTTTTTCAGAATAAAGCTCAGCTAGTCTCAGCCACAGCTCTCCTCGTTTACTGCTTTTATTGAAACGCTTGGTTAAGGTATATAGCTGCTTGATGCTCTCATCAGTGACCTTCATGAGTTCTTGTTCTTCTTCTGAACTTCTTTGAATGGTAAACGCCGAACTGCTCGGAGGCTTAATTTTACCAAGATTGACGTCTCTTTGAGAAAAACTCATTCTTTCTGCAGTCGGTAAAACTGACTTACTTTTTTTCTCTTCTATATTTTGAGATTTCTTCTCTAGACGTTTAAATAGTTCTCCAACAGTTCGTTTTTTTGGGGCTGCACACAGCTCTCCGTTGCTAACCAGTAAAGTCGCGAATATTAAAGTTAGCATCATAACACTATGTTTTTTACTACTCACAACTTTGTGTTCCTACATAATGATAGTTTCCAATTTCATCGAGCCAATACTCTCCTTGAAAAGTCCAATACTCATACCCATTTTGTATGTAGTAATCACGACTATTATCTTCATCAATCTTAGCCGTCGGAAGATCTTTGCCCGCCACTTTCTTTTTGAGGTATTCTTTTTTGCCATTAAGCATTTCATACCGAATGAAGGCTTCTTGCTCAAAAAGACCAAATAGTTCTGTTCTCATTCCTTGTAAGTTAACTAGCAATGTTCTTCCCGCCTGTGTTCTCGCTTTTAAAAGGCGTCGCTTTAATACACGCTGTACATATCGCCCAACCCCTGAAGACCGCCAGCTTGGGGACATCTGCTCCCATTGACGGCGCTCTCTAAGGAGGTTTTTTATATATCGGTAACCCCGTTTAAAATCTCCACTCCGATTCAAATGGCGTAAAACAATATAAGGAAGGCTGTATTTACCCAGGTTGTCTTCTTCTTTTTCACCCTTTTTTAAAGAAAGAATCACAGCAACCACTTCGTTAAAAACATCAACAGGCTTATGCCGCTCTTTAAGATAAACCCCTATTTTCTTATAGATAGGTTTATAAATGCGGTTAAAGATATTTAATATTTTTTCCATCTCATCATATTTACAAATGTATAGATAAACGATCGATCGCACCAATAGAGACTCAGGCAAATAGTAATTCTCATAAAACGAAGAATGAAGAGACTGAAAGTTACTCAAAGCCGATCGAAATCGACCAGAACGCAGCATAGCCCAACTCGACTCAAATAAAGTCTCATGCCATGTCATCGTGTCCCTTGGAATCTCTCGATAGGCTTCGATCGCTTCATCCCATTTTTTTGCCTGATAAAATACTCTCGCACGCCCAATCTGTGCGGCCACTTTCTGCGAGTCAGTGATAGAGGTCCCTTCTCTTGAAGAGATTAAATCTTCAAAGGCCATCAGTGCTTGCTTATTAGATTTTGCTTCCGCATAGGAAAGTGCCTGTAGGTATTTTGCCTCTCCAAAATACTCACTGGATCTGCGAATTTTTCCGAAGGTTTTAGCAGCATCATTAAAAAGCTTGTTTCTTAGTTGGTGCTCTCCAATTCTAAAGAAGAGAAGGTCTAACTGATCTTTTGGAAACTGATTAAGATTAATTTTTTTAATCGCATAGTTTAAAAGCGTGTCATCTTCAAGACGACTGGCCGACAGAGACAGTTTTTCGATGCTTTTTGAAATGTATTTGCTTCTTCCTTTTTTAATCACGCTAATAAAATTAAAAGCCGCTCCTTGATCAAACTTTAACTCGTACAAGGCGGAACCTAGCAAGTACTTAATTTGCGTACGCTGAGATCGATACCTAGGATTGTATGAAAGTTGAAATAGTAGTTTGGAGGCTTCTTCATAATTTCGATCTTTCAGCAGCGCATAAGCCTTTCGTAATTCACTATTTGACGAACGCGTCGACTTCGCGCGACTGACTCTTCGCTTCGCAGTTGCCTTACGTCGAGCGACCGTAGTAGTTTGGCCAGTTTCTAGCAACCTTGTACCTGATTGTTGGTCACCCAGAACCGGGATCACTAACAGTAAAGACGATATCAGTAGTAAAAGAGTCTTATTAAATTTCTTCATCTATAGGTCGCCTCCGGAAAAAAGAAAGTGACACCTGCTGATATGAAGAGGTCATTTTGTAACTTCGAAGTCGTTGTAGAGGAATTTTTATCTCCCGTAGCAACGTCGGCACTATAGATATTCCATACAAAATCCCAGCGAAAGGCCATTTTCTTCGATACGGCAAACATTTGGCCAGTCCCTAAAAATAGTGTCGGAACTGAGTCGCCATCTTTAATTTGGGTCATTCCAAATCCTGGAGCGAAGTAGGTATCAAAGGGAACAACTATTTCATTAAGAAAAGCCATTTTTCCATAAATAGGAACCCATTTAAACGCGGCTCCATAAAAGCTATCAGGGGTTACGATGGACTTCGTATTAATGTCTTGATTGTTTCTTAAGTTGTCTGTGACGTCTCTCGTCGATGAAGAGAGATAGAGATAATTGAGTTCAATTCCTACCTTTTCCGTAAAGTAGTAAGACATACGAAGAGAAAGTCCATAATTTGAAAAGAAGGCATTGTTCAAACCGAACATTCCCCCAATACCTGTTTCAAAGCGATGAGTTTTCGGTAGATACTTACGTTGAATGACCGCAATGTCATTAAATGGCTCAAGATCGACAAGATCTTCAAGTTTTGTAATTGGCTTATCACTCTGTGATTTCTTAACTCTCTCCGTTTGCTCTTTTTTTACTCGATCCACTTCCTGACGATCGTAATCATCATACAAGGCTTCAAGTTCAACATCTCCAGAATCTTCTTTATCTCCTCCCTTGCCTTGTGCCAATCCCTTGGGCGAATGCATGAAAAGCCCCGAGACGAGCAAGACGAGTAGCAGTTGAACGGCATTGAGTTTCACTAGATCAGCCACGACAAACCTACCGTTGCAAATGTATGAAAAAATAACGATTCTTCAAATTGAGAGGCATCCGGAGCCGGTATTCCGTAAAGGTCGTTGTAAGAAGTCGGTTCCGGCCCCTGATACATCATAAACCTCAGATCGAACCGAAGAGACAGACTGTTTGTCAGATAAAACTTTTGCCCCAATCCGACATTAGCGCCCACTTTACTCGTCGAACCAAAGCCAATCATCCCTAAACCGGCAATCCCATAGAGGGATAAATTCATATTAAAATCTTTGGCTAAACTGATCTTTCCGTAATAGGCAGTAAACTCATAGTTGGCGAAAATAAAAGATTCGGGATGAGGAGCCAAACTTGCATCGAATTTCTTAGGAGGAATCAGGCCCTTTCCTTGTTGCAAATCCTTCCCCATCTGTGAAAGTCCTGAAAGCATAAAAAGCCCGAATATATTTACTCCATGGGATTCATCAAAATGATAACTTCCCATTACTGAATAATTGACTGTGTTGTATAAAGCTTCCGTTAGGTTGAGACCAATGGATCCACCTAATTCAAACCGGCCTTTTTTCACGACCGACCGGTTTTTAACCACTTCTATGGTTTCAAAAATCGGAAGCACCGATTCTCGAGCCAATTCATCCGTTGAGAATTCAATGGTCTCAGCATTCACGATGAGTGAAAATGGAATTCCTAAAACAAGAAGAATTATCCTATGAAGCATACACCGTCCTAGTATCTCCTTTATCTTAATAGATCTCCTATTGGGCGGCTATGCTTGGGAAACCACTTTCAGGCCTTAGTCGAGTACCTAAATTCGTGTAAACTCTCATTATTTTGGTTATTTTTAAAGAAAGATGGAAGGAAGTTCTTATGGAGGATGATTTATATGCTTCTCTCTTCCTTTAAACAGCTTTCAAAAAGGAATTAAAGAACTAAGAAAAAAAATAAATCTTTATTTTTATTTTTTTAAAACTCCCCTCCGAAGGTAGAGGAGAGATCGATATCACATTACTTTTCTCTACCTTAGACCAGCCTTAATAAGGTCCTGTAAATGTAAAATACCAACGGGGCTCAATGGCTGCTCTCCCAATTTATTAGTAACAAACAGAGTTTGAATTTGAAACTGCTCCATTAGAAAAAGTGCCTTTTCGGCCATCTCATCTTGATCAATGGTCTTTGGATTTCGAGACATGATCTTCTCAACAGTTTCATCCAAGAGATTCTTCTCTTTTTGAATATGCCGACGAACATCCCCATCTGTAATGGCGCCAATTAAAGCACCCTTCGCATCAACGACGGAACAGATTCCTCGTACTTCTTTAGATGTCATCAAAGAAAGGACTTCTCGCATGTTTCCATCAAGGCCAATCGTGGGAACACCTTCTCCAAAGTGCATGAGATCTTTAACTTTTGTAAGTAGCCGTCGCCCTAAACTTCCGCCAGGATGAAATTCGGCGAAATCTTGTTGGTTAAAACCTCTACGCTTTAACAAAGCCATAGCCAAAGCATCACCAAGAGCCAATGCTACCGTAGAGCTGGATGTCGGAGCCACACCTAAAGGACAAGCTTCTTCTTTAACACTAGCGTCCAACGCCACATCGGCATTTTCCGCAAGCGAGCTCTTTAAGTTTCCGGTGAGAGCAACAAGAGGAATTCCTTTACGTTTTGCATAATGAAGTAACGGTGTCATCTCATGAGACTCGCCGCCATAGCTAATAGCAACGACAACATCGCTTCCTGATATTACACCCAAGTCTCCATGAGAACTTTCTGCCGGCGAAACAAAAAGCGCAGGAGTTCCTGTAGAACTCATCGTACTGGCAATTTTTCGACCGATCTGACCCGATTTACCCATACCAGAAATGATTACTTTGCCTTTGCAGTTTATAAATAAATCGACAGCTCGAGAAAAGTTTTCGTCAATTCGCTCTACTAGATCCATAATGGACTGAGCTTCAATTTTTAAAACTCTTTTACCCTCTTCAATATCTGACATCATTTTTTCCTTCTTGCCTCAGGGGACAAGCCTTTTCCTTTCACAGACGCTGCCACAAATTCAACGAACAAAGGATGCGGTGAAAGGGGTCTAGATTTAAACTCCGGATGAAACTGAACGCCAATAAACCATGGATGTTCCTTCACTTCGATAATTTCTACTAAGTCGCGCTCTTTACATATTCCAGACAGAACCATACCATTTTTTTCAAAAAGGTCCCTGTAGCCATTATTAAACTCAAAGCGGTGTCGATGACGTTCAAGTATACGAGAGCGGCCATATACTTTTCGCACTAAAGTCCCCTCTTTAAGATCGCAAGGGTAAGCCCCCAGACGCATCGTTCCTCCTTTAGTGACCATACCTCGCTGCTCTTCCATAAAATCAATAACTAGATTCCGAACCCCTTTAGAGGGGGCTCCAAACTCTCTACTCGTAGCATTTTTTATTCCACATACATTTTTTGCAAACTCAATGGCAGCTAACTGCATTCCAAAACAGATTCCAAAAAAGGGAATGTAATTTTCACGAGAGTAGCGAATCGCGGTGATCTTTCCTTCTGCGCCTCGCGCTCCGAAACCACCTGGAACCAAAACACCGTCAACGTCTTCTAAAGCCTTTCTCACATTTTTAGAAGTAAGATTTTCTGAATCCACAAACTTCAATCGTACTTTTGTTCTATTGGCAATTCCACCGTGAACCAATGACTCATTTAAGGATTTATAACTTTCCTTTAAATCAACGTACTTTCCGACAATACCAATCGTAATTTCTTTTGTGGGATGCTCGATATTATAGACCATCTCTTGCCATTTTTTCATTCGTGATGGCTTTAGAGGAAGACCTAATCGCTCAATCACTTTCACATCAAAGCTTTCTTCGTGAAGAGCCAACGGTACTTTATAAATTGTACTTGAATCCAAAGCGGCAATAACATTGTCTGATCGGACGCTGCAAAATAGACCGATTTTAGAGCGCAGCTCAGAATTGAGAAATTTCTCAGATCGACAGATTAAAAAATCAGGCTGTATTCCTACCTCACGTAATTCTTTAACTGAATGCTGCGTTGGTTTACTTTTTAACTCTCCCGCAGCGGCAATGTAGGGCACATAGGTTACATGAACAAAAATGGAATTCTCAGGACCAACATCCGCTCGCATCTGCCGAATCGCTTCAATGAATGGAAGCCCCTCGATGTCCCCAATGGTACCACCAATCTCAACAATCACCACCTCACTGCCTTGAGCGGCTTCGTAAATCCTAGATTTGATCTCGTCAGTAATGTGGGGAATGACCTGCACGGTTCCCCCTAAGTAGTCCCCTCGTCTTTCTTTACTGATGACTGCCTCATAAATTTGTCCCGCACTGACCGAGTTGATTCGTCGAGCCGTCATATTTGTAAATCGCTCATAATGGCCTAAATCTAAATCGGTTTCAGCCCCATCTTCAGTAACGTAAACCTCACCATGCTGAAGTGGGGACATCGTCCCAGGATCAACGTTGATATAAGGGTCCACCTTCATGATCCCAACACTCAGACCGCGACTTTCTAATAAAGTACCTAAGCTGGCCGCCGTAAGGCCTTTGCCAATAGAAGAGACCACGCCGCCTGTAACAAAAATAAATTTTTGCTTAAAATCGTTTTGCGCTGAAAAAGACGATTTTTTAGTCGCTCTTCGTTGTTTTTTTACGGAGACTTTTTTAGTCGACTGACGCGCAGTTTTTTTTCTGGACGTGGTCACTTTCGATTTTTTACGAGAACTTGCCTTCTTGCTTACCTTTTTCTTCGCCACCCGCTACCTCTTCTCAGCCAATATTTGTTCGATCTTGCCAACGTCTTCTGGAGTGTCCACTCCCCAAGACTCGTGATCCACTTGAACCACTTTGATTTTCGCTCCCAAGTACAGAGCACGCAATTGCTCCAAACTCTCCGCACGTTCTATCTCCACAGGACCTTGTTCGCAAAATTTCTTCAAAAAGGACTTTCTATATCCGTAAAGGCCAATATGTTTCAGGCAACCTCGCGGGGAATCTTGTATAGAATTTCTAGAATAAGGGATGGGAAACCGGCTAAAATAGAGCGCCTCTGAGTTATGATTTAAAACAATCTTTGCGGTATTTTGGCTTTCAAGATCCTCCAAAGAGGGCAGGCGCCCCAAAGTCGACATGACGACCTCAACGGAATCAAAGAAAGGTTCAGCTAATGCATCGACAAGAGTTCCAGAAATAAGGGGCTCGTCACCTTGAATATTTAGCGCTACATCTACTTGGCGATCTTCAATAGCCGCCCAAACCCGATCACTTCCTGAAGGAAGGTCCGAAGAGGTCATAATCGCTTCCACACCACATTTTTGAGCTAGTTCGGCGATAGCTTCATGATCGGTCGCAACCAGAAACTCATTTACTTTTTGACTGGTTTGAACCCCTTCGATCACCCATTGTAAAAGAGGCTTTCCAGATATTTTTATCAACGGTTTACCTGGCAACCGTGTGGACGCATAACGCGCAGGGATAACTCCAACCACTTGCATGATTTTGCCCTTCCTGTTCAGGTTTGAGCGAATATAGCAAAAGTGTGTGGCGATGGCCAGTTTAATTGCTTAAGCTTCAGAGGCCATCGTCAAACGGCCATCTTTGAAAACAAAATATTTCAGCTCTCACTCAACGTATTTCATATACGCCTCCTTCGATCTAAAATATATTATTTCCAAATCTAACTATCTGGCGACAGCCTACTTGAGGGGGCAGATCATTCGGAATCGGCGGAATCTTGCGGTTCTTTTCTTGGAGTATCTTTTACAAAATTTCGAAACAGATAGTCCTCCAACTCGTCGATCCCCTGTTTTTTAAGGGCTGAGATCATAAATACAGAATTTACACCTGATTTTTCCGCCAACTGACGGGCCCTTCTCAACTGAAAATTTCGCTTTACCTTGTCCATTTTATTCAAAACAACCACTAAGGGGATTTCATGAAATTGAGCCCACTCCCACATCAACTGTTCTTCTTGTTCCCAATCTCTGCGGATATCCATAATCAGCACAATCGCAACTAAATTTTCTCTATTTTTTAGATATTGCTCCACCATTGGTTTCCAGTCGTCTCGTTCCCCATAAGAACGAGAAGCAAACCCATAGCCCGGCATATCAACGTAAAGGTAGTGGTCTCCTGCTTGAAAGAAATTAAGCAATCTTGTTTTTCCTGGAGTCGAACTAACTTTGGCGACCTTCTGGTTTCGTCCTTCCACCAGAGCATTAATAAAAGAAGATTTTCCGGCATTGGAACGTCCTATCACTCCCACTTCCGGCTTTTTTCCGTGAGGATAATCTTTGGGAACGACGGCACTTTTTAAAAATTTAACCTTTAATGCCATAAAACTCTCCATCAGTTGCAATAAAACTTCGTCTAGCAGTCTCTTCTCGTAACGGCAAGCAAACTTCGAAGGCCTGTATTTTAGACAACCAAAACCGCAAGTTTTAAGAGACTTCCCACATAATTCAATATCCGGACGAAAGGAAAATTGTCCGAAAATCTGGATAAAAACGTCGAAATGAAGCCCTCAGATCCAAATTAATAGTAATACACCCCATCCAAAACGGTACACCTTTTGAATAAAGCCTTACGAAAAGGAGGAAAAATGCAAACGCAACTGATTTCACCAACATCCAAAGAACTCGCCGAAGGCTTTCTTATACACATCTCTCCAAATCATCGAGAGACCTTCGAGGTCGGATCTTTTATAGTTCTCGGCAGGAATTCTCAATGTAAAATTCAAATAATGGATCCCTTTGCGAGCGAGCGACACGCACGCATAGAAAAAAAATCCGACTACTTCGTTTTACGGGACCTCCAAAGTAGCAATGGAACCCTTTTAAATGGAGTGACCGTCCTTGAGGCAAAATTAAAAGACCAAGATATTATTCGAATTGGTCAGTCTGAATTTATTTTTTCTTTTCTTCGCGACTCAAAAGCCACAGCTCTTCATCGCGTCAGTAAAAACCCATCCTGGAACTCACAACTTAAACGACTTCCTTTTCTAGCACAGTCGCAACTTCCCGTTCTCATTGGAGGTCCCTCAGGCTCCGGAAAAGAAATTGTCGCCCAAACCATTCACCGACAGTCGCAAAGATCTCAAGGAGCCTTTGTCAGTATAAATTGCAGCGCGCTCAGTGACTCTCTTGTTGAAAGTGAACTTTTCGGCCATGTTCAAGGTAGTTTTACAGGCGCTTCAAAAGACCGTAAAGGAGCCTTCGAAACGGCTCGCGGTGGAACTTTATTCTTAGACGAAATCGGCGATCTGCCTTTGGCACTACAGCCTAAATTACTCCGCGCTTTAGAAAATCAGCAAATAAAACCTGTGGGAAGTGATCGCTCCATTCATACAGATGTCCGAATAGTTAGCGCCACACACCAGAACCTCAAAAAATTGGTGAAAAGTGGAAAGTTCCGTGAGGACCTTTACTATCGACTCAATGTAATATCTGTACAAGTTCCTGCTTTAAACCAGAGAATGGAAGACTTCGAAGACCTTCTTTTTTTATTTTCAAAAAAAATGCGCGTGAAATTTTCCCATTCGTCTATTCAAAAAATGAAAGAATACTCTTGGCCAGGCAATATCCGCGAACTAAAAAATACGGTAAACCGAGCTTCGGCTATATTCCCAAATCAAGATATTGAAATCGAACAACTCCTTACTTTGATCGACTCATTCTTAGAAAAAGAAATCGAATCGAGCCCTTTAGAGATAGTAAAACTTCCTATGATCAAACAGATGGAAAAAGAGATAATTATTAAAGCACTTATCGCTCACAACGGCAATCAAAGACAGGCCGCCAAGGAGTTGGGAATGGCAAAATCGACTCTTAATGATCGAATTAAGTCATTTCAAATTGATGCCAGATCATATAGAAAGTCGATTTACAAGGAGCACTATTCTTAAATATATAACAGCACCCTTTAATTACGAACAGCTAGGCCTCAGCGAGGGCGACTGAGTACATCTGCCATTGCCGGTAGAGCATTTTGTACTCCCACTTGGCCGCTTGCCACTCGGCTTTTAAGATCTTTAGTTCTTGCTTGGCCTGTTCGGTTTTTTCTAGTTTGAACTTATGAAGACGCTCTTGGTAAATCAGTTTCTTTTCTCGCATGTCTCGATACGCCTGCTCAACTTTTTTAATCAGATCGTCAATTCGTTGATTTAGATCTTTTCTGTGGCTTAAAAGATCTATTCTTTGGCGAATTTCCTTTTGGCGCATCGTCAATTGAGCCTTCAAAATAGAAAGGTGAGATGCTCTTTTTAATGAGGTAGCAAGTTTAAAAAAAGATAGAATTTGAATCACCCATTTAGAGGGATCAAACTGATACCATTTAATTCCATTTCTATAATCGTGCTGAAATTTGTGATGAAAGTTATGATAACCTTCCCCATAGGTAAAAAAAGCCAGAACAGCATTATCTTTGGCCGTCACTTTGTCAGAATAGGGTTGTCGACCCCAAATGTGACAAAGGGAGTTAATAAAGAATGTAAAGTGGTGAACAATCACAATTCTTAAGACTCCAGCAACAACAAACCCTCCAACGGCGTCCCCTATTAAATAGCCGAGATAAGTAGGAAGAGCCAAAGAGGAAAGAATGGCTAAAGCCCAGTAGTGCTTATCTTGAAAAACAACTAAAGGATTAGCGAGAAGATCCTTCTTTAAATGAGGAAAATTTTTGGGATTGGGTGTTCGAATGATCCATCCCATATGGGCATACCAGAAGCCTCTATTGATGTTGTAGGGATCATCGACATTATCTTCAAATTTATGGTGAAGTCGGTGATCGTAACACCACTTTAGGGCCGAATTCTGAATAGCCATTCCTCCGGCTAACAAAAGCAAAAATTCTACAACTGGAGGAACCTTGAAGGTTTGATGAGCGACCAATCGATGATACCCAACAGTTATCCCCAATCCAGAAATCAAATAAAAAGCCAACGCCAACGCTAGGACTCCAAAATTTAAACCGAAATAGAAAAAATAGAACAGCGACAGAGTCAGGCCACCGATATGTAGTAACAATAAAAACAACAAATTCGCCCAATCGATTTTAGCTTGGTCAGCCCAAGTACATTCTGACAACTTTTTCAAGATCCCCTCCTGCATGCACAAACACTTTAGCACTAAAGGGGATTAGGAAAAAATAAAAAAATGGGCCAAGTATTTACCACTTGACCCAGCCTCCCAAAATGTATCTGTGAGATCGTCTTAGTTCAATAAACAGCCAAATGCTTCGAGGCCTTCTGCGTGACGTATAAACTCACCTCTTTCGTAGTAGGCACATCGGCAAGAACCCGTGAGAGCGTATCCAGTATATCTGGCTTTTTCGTGACCACCACATTGCCACGGATCGTGTGGCTCTTGACGTGTTTCATACACTCTAAGAGTCACAATATCTTCCACCCAACGCCCACGAACTCGAATTTCAAGCTCGCCTCTTTCTAGTTGACGCCACATTTCGCGGCTGAGGGTGTATGATGCAGTAACGGGACGAGTGGAGCTGTTCCGTTTTAGATCATAACTGACGATTCGATCGCCCCACACATTATAGATTGAGATGCGATCGCAAAACTTTACATTTTCGACCTTAAGATGAAGATTGCTAGCGGATTCACGCAATTCAATTTGGCCACCACAATCTCGCAGGCGAGCATCATCTACAAAACGGCTTTTGGCCATAGAAGGAAGTGCCACAAAAAGGAATGTTAAAAGTAAAATTAATTTTTTCATGATTTGTCTCCAAAGTTATTCGTTTCGATAGAGTCCTTTTCTCCGACACTCCTTTAAAACTCAATTTTTCTTGTTGACAGAATATTTTGATTTCTGTCAACAACCTGAAATCACACAATTTTTTTGACAGTTTCAGAGGATTTCTGTCAGAAAATGACAAGCTGGAGGTAC
>JAGRAG010000289.1 GCA_020435025.1 Bdellovibrionales bacterium
CACCTATTTTCGCACCATAAAAGTAAGAGAGATATATATCTTTTAGAACATAATTGTTAGGTGGATACACCTTACTTACATTTTTCATTGTATAAATGATTTCTTCAGCCACTTGATCTCCTTATTTTAAAGGGCACATCCCTAGTCCGCAGCAGCTTTATACCACCGGATCCTATATGAAGAAATTAAGACTAGGTATTTTTTTTTTTTTTTTCCTAACGTTTTTGTCTTGTCAAAAGAGTCCCACAACGTTAGCGTTTGCTTCTATGCATAAGAATCAAACATCCGTGGATAACATCAAAAAAGCCTGCCAAGAAGTCGAAGAAGCCTTTCAACTTTTTATTAAAGAATCTCGAGATGAAAATCTAGAAGATGTACATCGAGTTGAAAAGCCGTCTCCCACCATGAAGGAGATTCAAAAGACTTTGGCAAAAATCAAAGGTCAAATCGACGAACTTTCCAAATAATTTGCAAATTTTGCCTGTTATCGCTTGCTAGCGCATACCGGTGATGAAGGCAAAGGCTCACCGCCACGACCCTCCCATTCAGCTGGACTGAATGGTAAGATCGATAAAGCATGCAATCCAATTTCAAAAAGTTCCTTTAAAAGATCGTTCACTTTCCTATGACGATCTATTCGCGATAGTTCTGAAAAAAGAGTCGAAACAATAATGACTTTAAAATGACTTTCCGCAGCCGGTCCAGAATGCATGCGACTTTCGTTTTGAATATCCAAATAAAGTGGCTCTAGGCCATCAATCAGGCGAGATTCGATTTGTTCGAAAATCATTACAGCTCTCCAAAAATGAGTCGCCGGCTAATCACGATTGTGAACAAGCAGGCGTTCACCATCTTGAAATGTAACTTGAATTTTAGTGGCGAGAGACATTGTGACAACGCCCAATCCAAACTTGGGATGTTCTATCGCCGTTTCCGCTTCAAAAGTTCCTTTGATTGTATATGGAGCCACACTCGAAAGATCCGTTTTCTCTTTTAAAGCTTCCCATTGATTCTCAGCAGAAGCCGCTTTTGAAACCCTTTTTCGCGTTACCTTTTTCTTCGCACTTGGCAATTTATAGGTTGATTTTTTCCCACAGACTTCACACTCAACTTTGGCTTTAGTGGTATCTACGTGCGCAATAACTTTGTGATATCTTTCCGCATCACATTTTTTACATAACGTCGTAAAATTTGAGGCTACAGCCGGCAAACTCTCTTTCATATTCAATTCTCCCATTTCTATTAGTATAGCGGCTTCTAGCTATTTGTGTAGGAGAATCTTATTTATTGAGACTTTTATAGACTTTTAAGGGATGATCGAGCGGGTTGTGACGCAATTCCGTTGAATTGAGGTAATAGGTCTCCCCTTTTTCTTCAATTTTTCTTTGAAAAGCGATCAAACTGGATTCATCGTTTGGATCCACCTCAAATCCGGCATACTCATGTTCATTTAGAAACTCAATGTCATCTTCTTTACTAAAAAACTTCATCCACTGATTAAAATCAACCTTCAATCGATAAGTGATGGTATGGGAGTAATCATGAACCGGCGTAAATGCTGTAAGTACTTCAAATCGACCATAATGCGAATGAAGCCGAATGGCAGGGCTTTTCCACTGAGTGATTCCACAACAGATATCAATATCAGCTTGCCACAAACCAAAAGCTTTACTTAAAAACCCCAATCCATAAAACCGATTCTCTCTTGGCAAAAGACTATTAATGGAACACAGATTGTGCGCCACCCACTCTCTGGGAGCCATGGTAGGAATGATGATAAATAGCGATATTGGAGTCCATTCCATCGTTTCCGAGGGCTTTAGAATGCTTTTAACACCTGGGGCCAGAGTTTTCGTTCTTTGGGCAAAGCCAGCAACAAACCCAGGCATAACCCCGCAATCGTAAAAAACCCACCTGGGCATTGCCATATCGCTGTGGGAAAAGGCCAAATTCTCAAGAGCCAGGATCTGATTGGCAAAATGAACCTCATCCATCTGCATAGGCGAGAATATAAGTGGGGCCTGCGGGAACCATCCTAGGGATTTTGGCTGCACCATAGCTTTATCTCGATTGTGTTCCCTTACGAAAATATAGGGACGAATGTCTTCTCGATGCAACCAATCTACGTTGTGTCCTGCAAGTGGAAAATCAGCCACAATCTCCCCCATCTTTTGTTATCGTTCGTTAAGCCAAGTTAAAAAGGAGTTTGAGGAATCGAATACCTTATAAAGTGACTCTAAGTCTTGAGATATCATACCGCGTTCTTGAAGCTCGACAAAGTAATCGAGAAGAGGTTGATAAAAATCTAGATAGTTCAGAATCACGACCTCGGGGTTTAACTGCTGTAGCTGTTCCAGGGCCAAGGCTTCAGTCAGCTCGTCTAAAGTCCCAATTCCCCCAGGAAAAACCAACACCACATCTGATTTTTCGATCATGATCCGTTTTCTATCGAGCAAAGTATCTACAATTTGTAGATCGGTTAATCCTTCATGGGTGATTCCCGGTTGGTTTAAATAATCCGGAATCACTCCAAAGACTTCGCCACCGGCGGCCAAACAAGAGTCTGCTACCCGCCCCATAAGTCCAACACGGGCTCCTCCATAAACAATGGAATGCCCCCCTTCAGCAAGACCTCGACCTAGAGTCGCAATCTCATCAAAAAAAGAGGGACTGATTTTATCACTGGAACTACAAAAGACGGCTACATTTGCCACAACACCTTCCTTATTGCATCGGTCCTATCATATTTTCAGGGCGAACAATCTCATCAAACTTGTCGCCTGTTAAAATACCAAGATTGACGGCTTCCTCTCGAAGGGTCGATCCATTTTTAAAGGCTTCTTTAGCAATCTTAGCCGCATTGTCATAACCAATATGGCTATTAAGTGCTGTGACCAACATTAAAGAGTTTTGCAAGTGATCGTCTATCTTCTTACGGTTGGCCTCTAGACCTACAACACAATGGTCCGTAAAGCTTTCGCAAGCGTCTGCAAGTAGGCGGATAGAGTTTAATACATTAAACACCATCACCGGTTTATAAACATTCAGCTCAAAGTTTCCGGAAGCTCCAGCCACAGTGACAGCCATATCATTACCCATGACCTGGGTGCACACCATAGTGATGGCTTCTGCTTGAGTCGGATTCACTTTTCCCGGCATGATAGAACTACCTGGTTCGTTAGCGGGCAGCTGTAATTCTCCGATACCGCAACGAGGACCACTTCCTAACCACCGGATGTCGTTGGCAATTTTCATAAGGCTACAGGCAAGAACCTTCATCGCGGCACTGACTTCAACAAGAGCATCATGAGCCGCTAAGGCTTCAAATTTATTTTCCGCAGAAACAAAACTCTTTCCGGTCTCTTTGGCGATGGCCTCGGCAGCTTTTTCTGCAAATTGTGGATGGGTGTTCAACCCCGTACCGACTGCCGTTCCCCCTAAGGCTAATTGATAAAGGTGAGGAAGGGTATTTTTAACTCTGGTGAGTCCATGCTCCATCTGAGTCACATATCCGGAAAACTCCTGTGCCAAGGTTAATGGGGTCGCATCCATAAGGTGAGTTCGACCGATCTTAACAATGCCAGAAAATTCTTTTTCTTTGGTATGAAGAGCGACCTTCAGCTTTTCGGCCATCGGAAGCAATCGACGGTGAATCTCCTCAACCACGGCAATATGCATAGCCGTAGGAAAGGTATCATTTGAAGATTGGGCTTTGTTCACATCATCATTTGGATGAATGATGCTCTTGTCCCCCCTTTTCCCATGGCCACTCAATTCAATCGCCCGGTTGGCAATCACTTCATTGGCATTCATGTTTGTTTGCGTGCCGCTTCCTGTCTGCCAAACAACCAGCGGGAAATGATCATCTAGCTGACCGGAGATCACTTCGTCAGCTGCTTGCGCTATTAATTGTGCTTTTTCTTTGTCCAAAAGCCCGAGTTGCGCATTGGTCGTCGCCGCACATTTTTTTAAGATACCTAAGGCTCGAATCATTTCTCTTGGAAAACGATCTCCACCGATTTTAAAGTTCTCTATAGACCTCTGTGTTTGCGCTCCCCAATAGCGGTCTTCGGGAACCTGAATCTCACCCATACTGTCAACTTCAATGCGATAGCTCATAAAGAGAACTCCTTATTTTAGTTATCTTAGAAAACCCCAGCAAACCGAGGGTCTTAGCTTTGGTATATATTTAGCCCTATGAAAATAGGTGAACTCCGGTTCGGAGTCAAAACGACCTCTTATTTTTTTCAAACAAGAGCCTTTCCAGAGGAACCAAGTTCCCTCATTCCCAAGGTTCTGCTATAGCTAGTGGCATGAAGATTCAACTGGCCCCTATGGAGGGCGTTTTCGATAGTGTAACGCGAGATATCTTTTCACAAATTGGCGGTTTCGACCATTTTGTCACAGAATTTATCCGTGTCAGCGCCCATCTTCTTCCTAGTAGCGTGTTTTACCGCTACTGCCCGGAGCTTCACAACCAAGGTAGAACTCGCCATGGCGATCCCGTATTCGTTCAACTTCTGGGAAGTGATTACGAGCTTATGGCGTTGAATGCCGAACGCGCCGTTGACCTGGGCGCCCCTGGAATTGATTTAAATTTTGGTTGCCCCGCCAAACGAGTCAATCAACACGAAGGGGGCGCAAGACTTCTTCAAGAACCAGAGAGGGTTGAAGGGGTCGTCTCGGCTGTAGCCAAACGCGTCGGAAGCCGAGTTCCAGTAACAGCAAAGGTTCGACTGGGTTACGAAAACAAAGACCATTGTGTGGATATTGCCAAAGCTGCTGAAAACGGTGGCGCCACCCATTTAACAGTGCATGCGCGGACAAAGATAGAAGGTTATAAACCACCGGCTCATTGGCACTACATTGCCAAAATGAAACGAGCCATTTCGATTCCGGTGTATGCCAACGGTGACATTTGGACCGTCGAGGACGCAAAAAGATGTCTTGCGCTTTCCGAGTGCGAAAACCTAGCTCTGGGTCGTTCTGCCTTTTCCAATCCGAGTTTGGCTTTAGAAATCAAATCTCAGTTGCTAACAGTGCCGGCTCCCTCCCCTGGATTGAGTTGGCAAGACCTCTCGGGACATTGGCTTCCCTACTTTATTGAGACCACCAGGCAAACCTACTCTGACCAATTTGCACTGCATAGAACCAAGCAATGGACAAAAAATTTAGGTCGACAATTTCCTGAAGCTCTTGACGTTTTTGAAAGCATAAAACGAAGTCAAAAACTTCAGGAGCTTTCGTCGGTTTTGACCTTTCGTGACTGAAAGGTTTCGAAGCGACATATGTTCCATATTCAAGGGGTTAAAGTAAACTCAATGAAAGTTTAAGAACCCGTCAACTATACATCAATTCGCAGGTGTGAAAATTCCAGTTTTCAAATCCACAGTGCCTTTTGGAAAAGATCTTATTCCATCTCCTAAATTTGTAACTGGATGCATAATTTTAACGATCATAGC
>JAGRAG010000290.1 GCA_020435025.1 Bdellovibrionales bacterium
CAGGAACGCAACTGATGATAGTGAATCAATATATAGATGGAGTCACTTTACAGCAATTTTGGGAAAATTATGATGTCTCTGTCGACGAAGCAATTGAGATACTCAGGCAGGTTCTGTTGGGAATAAAAGATTTGGAGAAGAACTCTTATAGTCATGGAGATCTAAGTCTTGGAAATATAATGATAGATAAAAAAGGGCATGTTTTTCTCATTGATTATAGCAAACCTTCTAGTTGCTTTGAAATCACCCCGGAATTTGCGGCTCCCGAGGTGTTGATGGGTCAAGACCCTGATACATATAGTGATCTGTTTTCGGTCGGGCGAATATTACAAAAAATATGCCCGAAAATAGACGATCGCTTGGATTTAATGCCTTTATTGGAGCCGTTACCGCTCAACCGAAAGTTTTACGAAAGTGTTGAATGTGAACATGCTAGATCTCAATTAGCGAAGAAGGTTCAAACGCTACAAAAAAAGAAAGAACGATCCTCTCGAACTTTGCGATGGATGGACAATGTCAAAAGAAGGTCTTCGTGGCGTGAGAGTTCAAAGGGAGTCGCAGTTAGGAAGTGGGTGGTCGCATTTCTGGCACCTATTTACGTGATGGGTGTGGTGAGTGCGTCACCAGAGTTTGTTGATGAGCCATCTGGAGGTGTTGTCTCTGTTGTCACTTCACGATGGTATCAAGTTGTAATTGAAGGTCGAAATTTGGGTTACACCCCTTTAAATAAAGTTTTTTTGCCGGAAGGATCTTACCTTGTTCAATGGACGAGCTCGTCAGATGTCGGAGAGCGACAAGTTGAAATAGTGACAGGTCAACATTTGGTGTTATCCGATTCCTTTTTCGACTCAGGTCGGCATCCCAAAAGAAATCGCTAATTGGCTGACGTTCGCTCCAAGTCCATTTATTCTTAAGTATATGAAGCAGTCGTTCAGCGGCATTTTTTGGAGCAATAACTTCATTTCTCAGGTGACGTATTTAGCATACGACTCCTTCGGTCTGAAGAATTTTACATCCAGACCTGATCTCGGGGCGACACCCTCTAGTGGTGGTTGATAGGAAATAGGACATCGACATGGATTTACTTCAGTCCCTTATTTTAGGAGTTATTCAAGGTTTAACAGAGTTTTTACCTGTTTCCAGTTCGGGTCATTTGGTCGTATTTCAAAAGTGGCTAGGAGTAGAACAACACAGTTTGGCGTTTGATGTTGCAGCTCATTTGGGGACGTTAATGGCTGTTATTACGGTTTATCGAAAGAGCCTTGTAGCTGTATTACGTGGGTCCGCGAGCTATTTGAAGACTCGCAAGCTCACTCCGGCTGTGTGGTTGTTTGTCGTGACATTTGTGGGGAGCCTACCGACAGCGTTTATCGGATTGGCGTTTAAAGAACAATTCGAGTCTCTTTTTTCCAACCTAACAGCTGTTTCGATCTTTTTGTGTATAACTGGAGTGGTTTTATTTTTTTCCGATCGCTATCAAGTGGAATCAGAACATTCGGCACGAGTAGATTTGAATGACCTTAAAGACACAAAGATGATTTCTCTTACCAAGGCATTACTTATAGGAGTGGCACAGGGACTAGCGATAGCGCCGGGTGTCAGTCGTTCGGGGTCGACAATTGCGGTAGCATTATTTTTAGGGGTTAAAAGGCAAGCAGCAGCTCAATTTAGTTTCGCTTTGTCTGTCCCCGCAGTTTTAGGGGCAGCCTTATTGCAATTAAAAGACATTTCTGAGTTTTCTAATGAGGTCTTACTCTCTTTGGGAGTGGGGTTTGTGGTCTCCTATATGGCTGGATTAGCGGGGCTTTTAGGACTCTTGTTTTTAGTGCAAAAGGGACGGCTCAGATACTTTAGTTTTTATCTGTGGATCTTCGGTGGGGCCGTTTTTCTGTCGACTCTTTTTAGATGAATCACACTTAGCAAGTTGTAAGCTACAGAAATCAATTTTGCTATTCAAGAATCGCCTTCATATGCGTAACCTCTTGCCTTGAGCTTGGCTTTAGACTTAAATTTGAGGCGATAAGGAGAAGTTCATGGAATTGAATACAAATTCACCTGAAGAAGCCAGAATAGAAACGCTAGAAAAACTCGTGGACGAGCTCATGAAAGAGGTACCCGAAGAATCTTTAATCAAAAGCTATATGGAGCAGTCGGGGTTACAGTATTCAAAAGATCCCATTGGTCGCATCAATATTGTTTTAAAGGCGTTACATTTTGAAGAACCATCGGAGTCACAATGAAAAAATGGAATGAAACGGAATATGGTTTTGAAACTTTAGCAATCCATGCGGGCCAACACCCGGATCCTACAACGGGTGCGATTATGACACCCCTTTATCTCACAAGCACTTATGTGCAGGAATCTCCAGGGGTACATAAAGGCTACGAATATTCACGAACGTCAAATCCTACGCGAAAGGCCTACGAAGACTGTATGGCAGCTCTTGAGGGGGGAAAATATGGATTCGCTTTTGCCTCTGGATGTGCGGCGACGACAACGGTGCTGCATTTATTAAAAGCTGGAGATCATGTGGTTGCTGCAGATGATATGTATGGCGGAACTTTTCGACTTTTTGATAAAGTCTTAAGACATAACGGTATAGAGTTTTCGTTTGTAGACTTAACAGATCCTCAAAACTTTGAAAAAGCGATCCAAAAAAATACAAAGTTGGTGTGGCTAGAAACCCCGACCAACCCAATGATGAAGCTGAATGATATTGAAGCCATTTGTAAATTAGCAAAGGAGCGAAATATTTTAGCTGCTGTTGATAACACCTTTATGAGTCCATATCTTCAACAACCGCTGAAATGGGGTGCTGATCTAGTGGTTCATTCCTCTACAAAGTACATAATGGGTCATAGTGATACGGTCGGTGGTGTGGTTGTTACCTCTAACGATCATCTTGCAGAGAGATTGTTCTTTTTAAGTAATTCGATGGGACCTGTCGGTTCTCCATTTGATGCTTTTATGGGTTTAAGAAGTGTCAAAACCCTAGCCGTACGCATGGAAGCTCACCAAAGAAATGCCCAAGCCATCGCTCGGTTTCTGGTTGATCACCCAGTGGTTGACCAAGTGATCTATCCGGGATTGGAGTCGCACCCTCAGTATGAATTAGCCCAAAAGCAAATGAAGGGCCCAGGAGGTATGATTTCCTTTTATGTAAAAGGCGATATGGCCGAAGCTCGACAGTTTTTAGAAAACGTACAGGTATTTTCTTTAGCGGAAAGTTTGGGGGGCGTTGAATCTATGGTGAATCATCCTGCGGTGATGACCCATGCAAGTGTTCCTCTGGAAAATCGACAAAGATTGGGAATCCACGACAATCTTATTCGTTTAAGTGTAGGTATTGAAACCCTTGATGATCTGATTAAAGATTTAGATCGCGCACTGGGCTTTGTTTCGAAATAGGAGAAACTGTGAATTATTTGGTAAAATTACTAAAAGTATTTATGGGAATATCGATGTTCCTTTGGATATTAGGATGTGAGTCTAAATCCGATGATCAATCCTATGCTTATGACTACACGTACAATGGGTGTGCAACTGGACGGCATGAGTTTTCTAGTTTGGGAGGCTATTGTGCCGGATTAAAGAATCATTCATTGAATAATGGATGCGCTGAAGGGTTACGACAAAAAGCTTATGAGCAAAATTGTGGAACTGATTGGAGTGTATCCAACGTTCATGATCAATATTATGATTTAGCAAGTTGCGATCGTCGCAAAACAAAAACCGTCTTAAAAAGTGAAGTGTGTAACGCTTTAAAAGACTCAGACACCTTATGCATAACTGCCAAAGATGCTCAGTTTGCTTCTGAAAACTGCAAATATTAAATAAGAATTTTCGGGTTTCTCTTATAAGAAACCTGTGTTGTCCTTACGGGATTAACTCCAAATCGGGTATTTGATTCATTCTATTTGTTTATAAATAGGTATAATTGAGTGACTCATAGTGTTCCAATAGGGGCACTACATGTATTTCTTTATCTCTTGTTGGCAGCGATAATCATAAAATCTTATGTGATTTCAAACGCATGGTTGTTGGACCTAAATTTGCTTAGTTTACTGCCGGATTAGGGGTTTTGGGGAACTATAGGAGAATAGCTTTGAATTGCTCCATACTCAGACCTTTTCTATTAAGGTACTCCTCGACGAGCCTTTTCGGATTGTTTCTATTGTTTGGTTCCATCGCAGTGGTGAACCCGGTTTGTGCGAGTGTCTGTGTGAATGCGACTCGGGAAACAAAGGAATTGGTCACATTTGAATTGGCTTTTTCCGATCCAACTCTTCAAAGGCAGGCAGAGAGGATTGCTAAAAGCTATGCTGCCAAGTTGCGGTACGTCGGAGTTTTCATTTCAGTTGAAGACTACGTACAGGTGGGGTTTTTGCGTGTTTTACAACACTATCGAACAACTAATCCCGTAACACAAATTCCCTATCTTATGCGAGTCTTGGAAAATGGTATCATAGACCAGTACAGAAAAGATCACCCCGTTCCAAAAAGCTTAAGAGCTTTTATGGCTCGATACTTTGAAACCAAAGAGTGGCTGAGCCAAAAAAACGGGTACGAATCTTCGGACAGCGAGGTCGCTGCCGTTTTAGGGATCTCAGTATCTGTTTTACAAAAAAAGTTGAATAACTATTTAATGAAAATCAATACTTCTTTTGAATCACAAAAGGGGGAGATTGCGGATCCTCAATACCGTAATCCAAGGGAGTCAGAGGAAAGTGAACCATATGCTTCTTGGCACACTATTTTGCCAGAAGATATGCCGTTCACTTTGTTTGTTAGCCAAGTTCGTGAGGCCCTTGAACTGAAAAGAACAAGATATCGACACGTGTTTGATTTATTAATGGAACATAAGTCTCAAAGCCAAATTGCAAAAGAAATCGGGATCACCGAGTCTGCGATCAGTCGGATTGTATCTGAACATATTAGAAAGACAGTGCTTCGCACAATTGATAAGTGGCAAAACGACAAGGAAGATCAAAGGAGTGCTCTCAATCAATCGGTGAGTCCAATTGAGGATTCCATTCCACCAACACATTCCGATGTGATACTGCCATCTTTTCAATTGGAATCCTTTATCGGAAGTCGTTCTCGAAGAAGAAGCCGCTAGCATAAAGTTATGAATGAATAAGAACGTGTGTTTTATGTCTTAGGTCGAGTTGTTACGGACAGAATTGTTTCTTTAATACATTCTTTAGAAAAATAGAGTTGAATACTATACTATGAGTTCACGGAGTTGATATGGATAGTATTTTGATTGTTGACGATGACCTTGTAAGCTTGAACTTGATGCAACAAACAGTTCAGGCAATGGGTTACCAAACGCACTCCTGTTCTCACCCTAAAGAGGCCCTTGTGTGGCTTAAAGAAAACAGTTGCTCCATGCTGATCACTGACTACCAGATGCCAGAACTGAACGGAATTGAATTAATGACGATGGCCCGAGAGATACGACCGGATCTTGTGGCTATTTTAGTGACGGCGTACTCGAATACGGACATTATCAGTGAGGCTCTTAAACAAGGTGCTTTTGATTTTGTGGAAAAACCACTAAAACCGAACTATGTGCGAGAAGTTATACAGCTTGGAATGGCTTTTAAGGACGTTGCAGTTGATGTGTCTCCCACCGTAACTAAAGGGCATTTTGCAAAATTTTCTGAAGATTCAAAGCAAAATTTGACGGCCACAAAGGGTGAATGGGCATTAATTGATCATGAATATATTAGTGAGCTGTTGATGACTTTGGATAAGGCGCATTTCTTAGAGTTGGTCAATGATGCTAAAAATTCGATTCAAGACCAGTTAAATGAGCTCAAAGATGGGCAATGCGATGATAGTCGAACGAAAGCGATATTACATAAAATCGTTGGCACGGCATCTTCTTTGGGTTTAAAGAAAATGTCTGTTGAAGCTTCAACGAATCATCAGATCAGTCTTTCCGAAAGACGACGTCTTGTGCCCAATGAGATTGCAAGCTTAGAAGAGATATTCTTAGAGTCTCTAGATGAACTATTAGCGTTCTAGAGATCTCTGAATTCCTCGGTGGTTCAATAAACTAAATACGGGGAGACATTTCGGAAAACTAAGATAAGTGGTGGCTCGGGACGGAATTGAACCTTTCACGAGCGCGATAAAATGCGTAGCATTTTGTTGCGACGTGCGAGTGAGAGTCCAAGCGAACGAAGAGAGCGCAGGATCTCGGAACTCCTCGGTGGTTCAATAAACTAAATACAGGGAGATATTTCGGCAAAAGATAAGTGGTGGCTCGGGACGGA
>JAGRAG010000291.1 GCA_020435025.1 Bdellovibrionales bacterium
CTAGTCGTCCATAAAGAATCCTGTGCCCCCGTAAATACTGGAGATCTAAGGCCCAACAATCGTTACCATATTGTCTGTAACGAACCTCCAGCTAAACATGGCCTACAGCAAAAACTTTGGCGGACACTATTGATGGCCCACAAACTTTACACAAAAAAACCCAAGACGTGGAGTCACTCAATCTTAAATCTGCCTTCTTTTAACAATCAAGAATATAGAAAAACCCTCTTAAGTCATATGATTTTTCTTGCAGAGTCGGACATACAATGTTCCCATTAGTACATGCGAGAAGTGAACAACGCAGAACTATCTCTCTTTAAGCAAGAACTTAAAAAAGTTCTCGATTATTTATTGATGTACTTAAAAAACCCTGTACAGGCCATTCGCTTTTTACCTGAATGGCAATGGCCAACACTTTTAGCTGTCATAGGAAGTGCCGCAGCGATAAGTGGAACTGTGGCGGGCATTCTTCAAGCCAGTATTGGCCAGACTTTGCTAGGACTTTTAATTTTTCCTATCTCAGCAACCATTTCTGTAGCTATCATTTCCGGATTTTACTACTACAGTTGTTTTTTTCTATTTAAACGCAAAGCTTTGTATCAACGGCTTTTTACGCTTGTTATCCTGGCATCTTTCCCAACTCTTGTACTGAACCTGTTTTCGGCATTTCTCCCCCCAATTAATCTTTTAGGGCTGTTCATTTCGAGCATCTTACTTATAGTGGGGCTTTCAGATAATTTTATGATCGACAGAAAGTCGACAATTAAACTCGTCTTCTCTGTGTATATAATATATGTCCTTATCTGGATTGGCTCAATTCTTGGAACAAGAACGCATGAATCCAAATTGAACGAAAGAATCCAACCCAAATCACTTGAGATCTTAAAACAAGAGCTCGACGACCAACAATCCGAAGAGCTCTAAACACTAGTCGGCTAACAAAGACTGAGATACTGCTCAGCAAGAGATCGATCCACATCACCCATGATGGAAATACCCATATGAGCCGGATCTAAATATTGATCAATATATTCCTGAACAGACTCTTTACTGATTTGAGAAATATCCGCCAAAACCACATCAACAGGACGGTACTTCTTAAAAATCATTTCATTGACTCCTAAAGAATTCATCCGATTTTCAATATCATCGGCAGCTAAAATAATACTTCCTGTAACTTGTCGCTTAAAGAAATCTAACTCTTTACGGGAAATCCCTCGTTTTCGAATCTTCTCAAGCTCTTTTAAAAAAACCTCAATTACTTTAGGATAATTTTTGGAGGATGAGGCCGCATAAAGCATCAACAGTCCCGTGTCTGAATAAGAGTGAAGGTAGCTATAAACAGAATAGGCCAAACCTAACTCTTCACGAATGTTCTGGTACAAGCGTGATGTCATACCTCCGCCGAAAACAGCGTTTAATATGTAGGCTTCAAAACGAAGATTGTCTTTGTAAGACGTCGATGGCAGCCCCAAAAGCACATGCGTCTGCTCTGAAGGTTTTTTATAGACCTCGCGAAACGGTTTAATTTTAGGTGCCCGTCTTGCGGGAAACTTTTCTTTACTTTTAAGCCTTCCAAAAGCTTTTTCCGCAAGCTTTACAATCTCGTCATGGTTCACATGTCCAGCCGCAGCCACTATAATTTTAGACCCACTATAACGATGTTTATAAAAATCAAAAAGATCTTTTCGTTTGATTCCATTAAGACTTTGAGGAGTTCCTAATATAGACCTTCCAAGAGAGTGCCCATGATAGACATCCTCAAAGTATTTATCAAAAATATACTCTTCTAGAAGGTCCGTAGACATATCGATTTCTTGCAAAATCACTTCACGTTCTTTTACAAAATCAACCGATTTCATCGTCGCATTTAAAATCAAATCGGCCAGAATTTCAAAACTGAGATCTGTGTTTTCTTTAAGGGTCGTACCATGATAACAAGTGTATTCGCGACTCGTATAAGCGTTTAAATCTCCACCTACAGACTCTAAACTTTTCGCAATTTCAAAAGCAGATCGTGACTTCGTTCCCTTAAAAACCATATGTTCAACGAAATGTGCAGCACCCACCATATGCTCCGGCTCATCTCGCGTTCCCTGGTCTACGAAAATACCAACAGAGGTCGCACGACTTTGAGGGTGGTGTTCGGTAACAACACGCACCCCACTCGCCAATACTGTTTTTTCGTATTTTGGTAGATACTCAAAGGCCTTCAAAGAGAACTCTTTCAACTTTCAAAACCTCAAAGTCCCTTAGTGGGACTTTTCAGGTTGTTCTAAAAGCGCTTTACGGCTCAGCTTTATGCGGCCGGCGCGATCGACATCTAAAACTTTCACATCGACCACTTCACCCTCTTTTAAAACGTCAGAGACATTACGAACACGCTCATGAGCAATTTCAGAAATGTGCAATAGACCACTTGTATTGGGTAGAACCTCAACAAAGGCACCAAAATCAGTAATCTTCACAACTTTACCTTTGTAGGTCTTTCCGACTTCGGCTTCGGCAACGATGTCATTAATCATCTGAATCGCTTTCTGACAAGCTTCTGGATCCGCAGAGGCGATATTGATCGTTCCATCATCTTCAATGTTGATCTTAACACCGGTCTCTTCGATGATTCCTTTAATGACCTTACCTCCAGCGCCAATGACTTCACGAACTTTGTCTGGCTTCACCTTTAGAGTATGAATTCGCGGTGCAAATTCAGAAACACTTCCACGTGGTTGAGAAATAGTTTTTTCCATCTCACCTAAGATATGCAAGCGGCCTTGATGAGCCTGCTCCATCGCCTCTTCCATGATCTGAATAGGAAGACTCGCAATCTTAATGTCCATCTGTAACGATGTGATTCCATCCCGCGTTCCAGCCACTTTAAAATCCATATCACCAAGGTGATCTTCGTCGCCTAAGATATCACTCAAAACAGCATAATCATCGCCCTCTTTGATAAGTCCCATCGCGATCCCAGCAACATTCCCTTTTATTGGAACTCCGGCATCTAATAAAGCCATACAACCAGAACAGACCGTTCCCATAGAACTAGAACCATTAGACTCTAAGACTTCACTAACAATACGAACCGTGTAAGGAAAATCTTCTTTACTAGGGATAACAGCCTTAAGAGCTCTTTCAGCTAAGAAACCATGCCCAACTTCGCGACGACTCTGTCCACCCACTCTGCCTGTCTCTCCAACACAAAAGGGAGGAAAGTTATAGTGAAGCATAAACGGCTTCGTTTCTGTTCCATGCAAAGCATCTATTTTTTGTTCATCATCAGGAGTTCCAAGAGTCACAACACCCAAAACTTGAGTCTCTCCCCGAGTAAAAAGAGCAGAACCATGAGCCCGAGGAAGCATCGCCACCTCAGTGTCGATACGACGAACACTTTTCGTGTCACGACCATCAATACGAACCTTGTCTTTTAAGATCATTTGACGAGCCAAAGTGTATTTCAGCTCCTCAAACGCAATCTCTAGATCCTTAGCTCGTCCCTCTCTCTCTTCGTCTGCAACATCAGCAAGTAACGCCTCTTTGCCTTCAGACTTTGCAACATCATATGCCGCATATCGCTCCATTTTCTCTTTAATGGACTGAGCCGCTTTAATTTTAGACTCAAAATAGGATCGAGCTTTTTGCATAAAATCAGCATCTGGTTGGTAAGGGGTAAATTCACGACGAGTTTTGTTTCCTGTTAGCTCGCGCAACTGATCTTGAGCATCAAACACAGGCTTCATGGATTCATGAGCAAACTTTAATGCAGCTAGGACGTCCGCCTCCTGAACAAAGTCCGTCTCACCTTCCACCATCACGATCCCTTCGCGATTGGCAGCAACCACCATATGAATGTCAGAATTTTCCAACTCATTACGATTCGGATTGGCTACGAACTGTCCGTTCACACGGCCAATAACCAACTCACCAATTGGGCCATTAAATGGAATATCACTAATGTGAAATGCCGCAGAAGCCCCAATACCCGCTAAACTCTCCACAGGATACTGGCCATCGTAGCTAAGAACTGTAGCTATCACTTGCGTCTCGTTCTGGTAACCTTCTGGAAAACAAGGCCTCAAAGGACGGTCAATCAATCGACAAGTCAGAGTGGCTTCCGCAGTGGGCCGCCCTTCCCGTTTAAAATAGCCTCCAGGAATTTTACCCGTAGAATAAAATTTCTCTTGGTACTCGACCGTTAAAGGAAAAAAGCCCATGGAAGAGGGCTTTTTCGAAGATACTGCCGTCACCAAAACGACGTTGTTTCCGGATTTTACAATGACCGCTCCATCGGCCTGTTTTGCCATGATACCTGTTTCCAAGGTTACATTGACCTGACCTATTTTTAGGTCTACACTGATTTTTTTCATGAGGTCTCCTCGTTCGGTGGCCTAGGCCGCCCTAATTATTTTCCGAGGGAGACCATCATTAACTCAAACCGGCCACATTTTTTTTGATTTATATCTTATTATGAATTGGCTACTTACGAATGCCAAGCTCTTTAATGAGAGTTGTATAACGCTCACTTGAGGATCTTTTTAAATAATCCAACAATTTACGACGACGATTCACTAACTTCACAAGCCCCAGACGGCCGTGGAAATCTTTTTTGTTTTCTTTAAAGTGCTCTGTAAGAGCTTTAATTCGGAATGTTAAAAGAGCAATCTGAACTTCTGAACTGCCTGTATCCAACTCAGAGGTTTTGAAATGATTAATGATTTGCTGTTTTTCTTCTCTTAATAGTGCCATGGTTCCTCCAGAACGATTAAAAAGCTCACCCAATGCGACGTTTTGGCCTTCGCCAACAAGAGTGTTTTGATCGCGAGAATGTACCTTTTAGACTTAAAAAGCGCAAGAAAATTAAAGAGATATTATACCAATTGTAAACTCCACCCTTTAGTTGTGGGGGAAAGTTCAGGTCCCTGAACTTTCCCCCGCAACTAAAGGGT
>JAGRAG010000292.1 GCA_020435025.1 Bdellovibrionales bacterium
TCCGACGGTGAGTGGATCTATCACTCCGGTCACCTCTTATGTGAATCCAACAAATGAATCTAATTTAAATTTTTCTGGAACTTGTTCCGAGTTCAATCAATCGGTTTCTATTACCATTGACGACTCCAATGGTGCTACATCTGCAATCACGGTTGGCACGGTTTGTACCGCTGGAAATGTGTTTAGTTTAAGTATCGATGTCAGTTCACTGGATGACGACACTCTGTCAGTGAACCTATCTCATCAAGATTTGGCGGGAAATCAGCAAACAACGACCCTCTCCTCTTTGACAAAAGATACTTTGGTGCCAACCATGGCCATCACTAGTCCCACCGGAACAGACTATATAAATGTTAGCAATGTCGTATTATTTCCAGTTTCAGGAAGCTGTTCAGAAGCTGGCCAAGATGTCCTTCTCACTGTTGATGATAGCAATGGCGCTACGACCGCAGCGACGGGAACAGTAACCTGTTCTGGAGGAAATACATTTAGTGGAAATCTAAATCTTAGCGGCTTAGACAATGGAGCTATAGACATTACGGCCTCTCATGTCGATGCCGCCGGAAATTCTGTAAATGCTGTACCCGTTTCTCTAGTTAAGGACACCGTTGTTCCTAGTTTATCTATAGCTGTTCCAACGGGTGGAGCTTTTATTTTTTCCGGAAACGTGACAGCCTTTACTATGAGTGGTAGCTGTTCCGAGGCTGGTCGTGATGTATCTTATTTTGTTAATGACGAAAATGGAGGAACGGCCGAAATATCAGGAACTGTAAGCTGTACTGGTGCGAACGACTTTTCAACAAGTTTAGATTTGTCCTCTTTAGAGGATGGAAATATTACTTTTACGGCTTCTCATACCGATGTCGCGGGTAATGAGGTTGAAGCTAGTTCAGTGCTGGCGACAAAAGACACTGCAGCTCCAGTGGTAGCCGTTGTCTCTCCACTAGCAACGGATTATATCAATCTTTTAAATCAAAGTAGTTTTCTCGTTTCTGGAACGTGTTCTGATGTTGGCCAAACGGTAAAGGTGTCTATGGATGATGCAAATGGAGCCACTGTGGCTGTTGAAAATACAGTCGCCTGTTCCGGTGCCAATAATTTCTCTATGAATTTGAATCTTTCTACTTTGGACGATGGTGTTATTAATATTGCCGTTTCTCATGATGACAGTGCCGGAAACTCGGTAATCGGAACACCTGTGTCTTTGATTAAGGACACGGTAGCTCCCTCTGTAGCAATCACTTCACCAATTGCTACAGATATGATAAATGGTGGAAATCTAACTAATTTTGCATTTTCCGGAACCTGTTCCGAAGTCGGAGAATCCATTGAGCTGGTAGTCGATGACAGTAATGGCGGAACACCTTCCGTGACTGCGACGATACCTTGCTCTGGTTCAAATAACTTTACTACGAATTTAGATCTATCAGGTCTTGATGATGGTCCCATTCATTTCGATGCTAGTCATACAGATACGGCTGGTAATTCTGTAACGGCAACAAGAGTGACGATCACAAAAGATACAGGATTACCCTCAGTGGCAATCACAGCGCCTATAGTTTCGGATTTTGTTAACAGTGTGTCTGAAGGAAGTTTTACGATTTCTGGAACCTGTTCCGATGTTTCTGAGGATGTCCATCTCAGCGTCGATGATACTAATGGAGCAACTACAGCAGTGACCACTACGATTTCTTGCTCCGGATCCAATAATTTTTCAACAGCGCTGAATTTGTCAACACTTGACGATGGGACGATCACGATCTCTGTTTCTCACGAAGACGCTTCTAGTAATGTGACAAACGGTAGCCCAGTTTCTTTAACAAAAGACACCGCTTTGCCAGTTGTTGCTCTGACAGCGCCAACAGTTTCCGACTATATTAATTCGGGCAATGTCGGAAGCTTTACGATATCTGGAACTTGCTCTGAGGTAGGTCAGGTCATCAATTTGTCGAGTGATGACACCAATGGTGGAACCTCATCCGTTGACACTTCGACGGCCTGTTCGGGAGCTAATAATTTTTCAACGACCGTTAATTTGAGTGGACTAGACGATGATTCCATCACAATCTCTGTTTCACATGTGGATGTTGCGGGCAACTCAGCAACGGGAGCCCCAGTGACACTGACAAAAGACACTGGATTACCCACAGCTTCTATAACGTCGCCAACAGAAACGGATTTTGCCAACTTCACGACAAAAAATGCGTTTCCTATCAACGGTAGCTGTTCCGAGACGGGGAAAAGTGTATCTATTTCTATCGACGACACCAATGGAGGAACGGCTCCCGTTACGGTTAGCGTGGCTTGCGATGGGGCAAACGACTACAGCACAACCGCGAACTTGTCTTCATTAGATGATGGAACATTGACGGTTTCAGTCACACATGTCGATGATGCAGAAAATTCAAGTGTCGCCGTTACTGTTGATTTCACAAAGGATACGGGACTGCCGACAGTGAGCATCACCTCGCCTCTTGCGGCAAGTTACATCAATGCGACCTCTCAAAGCAGTTATGCAGTGAGTGGAAGCTGTTCTGAGGTGGGGCGTGATGTTGTGGTGAGTGTGGATGATGTGAATGGCGGGACGGCTGCGGTGACTTCCGATGTCGCCTGTCAGGCGGGCAACATTTTTTCAACAGTTCTTGATGTCTCTAGTTTGGATGATGGAGCCGTCAATTTAACGGCTTCACATTCAGACGCAGCTGGTAATACTGGCAATGCAACCCTTGTTGCTGTGACAAAAGACACGGTAGCTCCGTCTGTGAGCATTTTATTTCCTGATATTACAGATACGATTTCGACTGGGAATGAGGGGAGTTTTACAATTTCTGGAAGCTGCAGCGAAGAGGGGCGCGCTGTAACCCTTGTGGTTGCCGATGGGAGTGTCATTACGCCCGATGTCTCTCCGGGAACTCAGCCGAACTGCTCGAGTGGTACTTTTACTACGTCTGTAGACCTTTCTTCTTTGGATGATGGGAATATCACGATCACTGCAGATCATAATGATGCTGCCTTGAACGAAGCTGTACAAAGTAGTGTGACCGTACTTAAAGACAGCGCATTGCCTTCGGTGACAATCGCTTTTCCCACTGTTTCCGACTATATTAATACAGGCAATGTAGGTACTTTTTCTGTTAATGGAACTTGCACAGAAGCTTCTCAAGATGTCGATATAAGCATCGATGACACCAATGGTGGGACAACGGCTGTGACTGCAACAGTTTCTTGTACTGGCGGCAACAACTACACGGCCAGTCTTGATCTCTCCTCACTAGATGATGACTCTTTAACGGTGACAGTGACTCATGATGATTCCGTTGGCAATACGAGTTCTCCCGAAACGGTTGTATTAACGAAAGACACGGTCCGGCCCACAGCAACCATCAACCAAAGTATTTCGGAAACCGTAGGGTCTTGTGTGTTTTCCAATCAGGCCGATCCGGCGTTTGCCTTTCCTTTAGAATTTCGTGTGACATTTAGTGAGGCGGTAAACCCGTCTTCATTTAGTTATGGTAGTTTCATAAACTCTGGAACCGGTGGAGGAGTATCTTTTTCAGGATCACTTACGAGCTGTGGAGACAATCAAAACTATTCATTAAAAGTTGTATCAATGTCCCCTATGGGATCCATGGATTTTTCCCTCTCTGCTGGAGAAATTTCAGATGTGGCGGGGAACACCAATGGTGTCGCTTCGGGAGGAACTGATACCAGCATTCTCTATTATGATTCACCATTTTACTGGGTCGGAAGTGTTGACTCTAACTGGTGGACGGCTGGGAATTGGTCTGGGGGCTCAGTTCCTACGAGCACTGATGTTGCTAAATTTTCCGATGTTTGCGGAGGTAATTGCAATGCGAATATTAATGGAAACGTCAATGTCGGCGGGGTTGATCTTCAATCAAGTTATTCTGGGACTCTTACCCAAGAGGCTGCGCGAACGATCATTCTGCAGGAGTCTGGCTTGACTCAAAGTGGAGGTTCGTTTGTTGGTGGAAACGCTGACATTACTTTTATTAATAGTGATTTTACTGTTTCATCTGGATCCTTTACAGCAACGTCAGCAAAGATCTTTATTTCAAGAAACTTAAACATAGGTGCGGGGGCTACATTTAATCACAATAGTGGAACAATTGAAGTTAATGCGAACTCTTATATTCCATACTTTACGCCCAATAATCATGTTTTTCACAATCTTGTATTAAATCAAACAGGAGGCAGTGATCGAGAGTTTAATTTAAATGGTCAAACGATGTATTTAGAAAACAACCTTTTCATTCTATCTAGTTGTGGAACATGTGAAATTGAAAATGGAGTTATCGATGTGAAAGGTGATGTCCATGTCACAACATCAAGTGCGTTACTATCTGGAACGGGTTCAATTAAGTTAACCGGAAGTGGTACGCAATACATTTCTGGATCTGGCTATATTCCTCCTTTGTGGATTGCTTCCACAGGAACCGTAGAGTTTGCAAACGACCTAAATATTTTAACTCAGATTCGAAAGACTTCAGGTAATGTCAGTGTGAATGGTCATAAAGTTACATTATTAGGGAACTCAAATTATACAACTTCACGAGAGATTGATCCTGGTGACATTTCCTTTCAAGATTTAACGATCAAGTATGTTGTCGCTGGTGATAGAGCTATCGATGTGTTAGGAAGTGTCATAGTCAATGGAAATCTAGAAATAGACAATGATTGCCCGGGAACGTGTGATTTTGCTGGAACGGGATCTTTCTTAGTTAAGGGCAATGTCATACTAGACAATCAGTCATCCAATCATGGAAGCGTCGATCTTGTGTTAAATGGATCCACAGATCAAAATATTACCTATCTAGGTGGTGGTGTTCCTGGTGGAACTTGGTCCATCAATAAAGTCTCTGGTGATGTTGTTTTGCAAAGCAATTTATCTTTGAATGGGTCGGGTCAGGACCTCAAGATTTTAGATGGCGATCTGGATCTCAATAGTTTTAATTTGACTGTGAATGATCGTCTGGAAGTCGGTGACGGTATCGGCGCTGCGAGTTCAGCCCGCGTGTTACAAGGGTGTTCCACGATCGCCTCTGGAACGACTGTCATTGCCGCAGATGGTGATGTTATTGACTCCCTTTCTAATCCTAGTGTTTCTATTAGTGATGCTTCGGTGAATGAGGGTGGCGATCTTGTTTTTAATGTCAGTTTGTCTGAAGGCGTTTGTGGGGGCTCTTTTACGGTAAATTACAGTGTTACAGGTGTCTCTGCCCTAAGTGGCATGTCAGACTACAACCCAACTGCGGATGACAGTGACGGAGTGAGTGACGGCGTTTTAACCATTGCGGCTGGTGAAACGTTAGGAACGATAACAATTCACACGACAGGTGATACCAACTTGGAATCTGACGAGGAGCTTTTAGTTACCCTATCGACTCCCTCTCATGGATCTTTTTCAGATGACACGGGAGTTGGAACGATAGTAAACGATGATGATAACGGTTACATATGGACAGGAGATGCTGGCGATAGCGACTTTTATAATGGAGCCAATTGGTCAAACGGCGTTTCAGCTCCCACTCCGGGGAGTTCGGTTCTTTTCGATGATACTTGTTCAGATGTGCCGGCAAATTGTGATGTGACTTTAAATGGAAGCTTTAATTTTGGAACATTGAGCATTGGCAGTAGTTATCCTGGAACAATCGCAGTATCAGGGGGAGCCGTCGTTTCTATTGGCGGTGAAGGCTTTCTACAAAATGGTGGAACATTTCATGCAGGTTCTGGAAATTTTTCAAGTGATCGCATCTGGATCACGGCAGGAGTGTATACAGCGACTTCGGCCACGACAACGACGACATTGAATTCCTATATTAACCCAAGTGTCACTTTCAACCACAATAATGGAGCTTGGACTGCGGAATCTTCTTCAACTGGTAGTGGAACATATCTTAGTGCCTCAGGACATTCATTTTACAATATGAGTGTCGTCGGACAGACGAGCGAGAAGTTTTATTTGGTCGGTTCGGTGATTGTTGTCAACGACTTGACAATAAATATGGGAGGAGATTTTGGCTATATTTCTAGTGGAGAGTTTCAGGTGTATGGAAATGCAAACTTGGTCGCCAGTGGAGTGACTTATCTCTCTGATGCCGTGGTGACTTTAAAGGGAGGCAGCAGTGTATACACTGGCGCAGCAGGAGAGGGGGGTCCACACATTCGTATTGATTCTCCAGGAACTGTCACTTTACAAGGAGCTGAAGTTACAACTGAAAATTTAACCTTAGTTTCCGGTTCAATTGATATTCAAGCCAATAAAGTGACAATGATCGCTTTTGGAGGAGTATTAAATGTTCCAAGTATGACTGAATTTAACGATCTCAGTTTTTCCCATTCGTCGTCAGGTTCTGTGACAATTTCAAACAATATTGTTGTTAATGGGCAGTTGACCTACGGTGTGGCCGGCTGTTGTGGTTTTGTAAATGGTGCGACCATACACGCTCGAGGAAATATTTCTGGGGCTGCCTTAGCTTCGCGTGGAACCTCTAGTTTGACTATAGATGGCACCAGCAATCAATCCCTTTCAGGAAATGAATTTCCAGCTGGAACCGTAACTGTAGATAAAGCTTCTGGTACATTAAACCTTTTAAATTCAGTTAATTTTGGAGGCTCCTCTCAGGACTTGGTACTGGCAGATGGAGATATTAATCTCAATGGATACACGTTAACCATCGCCGACAATCTTTCGACCGCATCGGGTACAACCATTCATGAAAACTGCGGGTCTGTTGTGTACAATACCTATAGCCCCGCAGATGGATCTATTGTTTCAACGACTCAGAACCCAGATATTTCCGTATCGGATGCTTCTGTTCTTGAGGGAGGAAATTTAGCTTTTACGATCTCCTATTCCGAGGCGATTTGTTCTCCCTCTTCTGTTGATTTCGCAACATCAGATATTTCAACACTAGCTGGCATTGATTACACGACCTATTCGGCAACAGTACCAGTTTCATCTGGACTGACTTCGGTGACGGTGTCCGTTAGTACATCCGTCGATTCTGATATTGAGCCTGATGAAGTTCTATTAGCAACCATCTCTAATGCATCCGTGGGAACAATCGTTGATGTCCATGGATATGGTGTTGTGCTCAATGATGATGGTGATATCTACAGTGGCGACTTAACTTTTGGAGGAACACACGGAGGAACTGAGTGGGATGGAGAGGCGATATCTATTGCGGCAACTTATCCAGGAAATGGTCTTGAAGATGGCAGTTGGATCGACACGACGGGGTTGGTTTTGTACTATAGACTTAATGAAGCCAGCCCCAGTCACAACGATACAATCTCCGCTGATGTGGGCTATGTTAATGGAACACTCGTTACAAATGATGGAACAACTAACAAGTCAGTTGATGGGAAATTAGGAAGGGCCCTTAGCTTTGATGGAATCGATGACTATGTATCGGTTCCAGACAATCCTAACTTTGATCCTGGTGGACAAGCGTCTTGGTGCCTTTGGTTGCGTCCTGAAGTCAATCTTTCCGGAAGCGCAATTTTTATGCAAGATCAAAGCTCTGAGCGAACCAATGCGACTTATAAATGGATTGGGGCCTATATCACTGGAGGCTCTCAATCTCTAGCTACATATGTTCGGATGAATGGTTCCGTTTATAATGCGAGTTTTGACTCTGGTACTGGAGGGTTTTATACGAAAAGGTGGACGCATGTCTGTTCGACGTTTGATAGAACATTGGGATCCAATCGCTTGAAACTTTATATTAATGGTGAATTAAAGGCCTTGAATGATGCCGAAGACGCAGATATAGAATCGGGTGACTTTCCTCGTATAGGGGTTTGGGACAAGGCGGGTAGTGGAGCGAATAAGTATTTTCAAGGAAGCTTGGACGAGATAAGTATGTGGCATAGAACGCTTTCTGAAAACGAAGTCAGAAAGATGTTTCGTATGCAAGCCAGCCAATTTGGAGCTATATACACTTCAGAAGTTATCAATGCTGGTGGAGATGACGATTGGAAATACCTATCGTGGTCTCCTAAAGCGCCGTATATGAAAAGCCTTCCTGGAAATGGGGCTAGCGAAGGCTCTTACGATTCCTATTCCGTCACAATGAATACGAATACGGTGACTAACGAGCTTTATCTAAAATTAGATGAGTCTGGGGTAGCAACGACCTACACCGATACTTCGGGTTTAAATAATGATATGACCTGTTCCAATTGCCCTGTTGAGGTTGACGGTATTGTTGGTAGCGCCCGACATTTTGATGGAAATAATGATGCCATTCAAATTGCGGCTCCTAGTGGTTTAAATAACAGTCGCTTTACGGTATCTCTTTGGATCCGACCTAGCCGTGATTGGGACAATTCTATGATTGAGGAATTGATAAGTCATCCTGTGGCATCAGGGGATAACAAGGCCACATTTTTGTTTGCATGGGATCATACCAACGTGGGGTCGGAACAAGCATGGAAATTTCATGATGGTAGTTTATGGAGAACGATCAAATACAATACACTCATGAAAGCTCATGTCTGGCATCATATTGTTGTTACCTATGATGGTACGGACTATAAAATTTATCTCAACGGAGTTTTTGATAATTCTCGAACAGGGACCCCTTTGTTTGGAAATGACAGACTGTATGTGGGATCAGGTGCAGGAGCGGCGGTGCCTTGGAACTTTTATAAAGGTGATATCGATGAAGTTGCTATTTGGGAAGAGCCCCTCTCTGATGCTGAGATCTATAAGCTCTTTCATCGAGGTGCCCAAAGAGTCCGCATTCAAGTTCGGGGTTGTGCGGATGCAACGTGCAGCACCTCCCCGACTTTTGTGGGTCCAGGAAGTGATGGTTCAAAATATTTTAGCGAACTTCTAAATCCTAACTTGAATTTGCCGAGTTTGGATATTTCAGGGACTGCGATTTCTACACAGTACTTTCAATATCGAATTTATTTGGAGTCCGATATTTCCGGATCTTCTCCTAAAGTCAAAGCTGTTAGAGTTACTGGCGAACCTAAATAGTCATATGCTCCCGATATCTTTAGTCTGTCCACCAAAGTCTAGAGAGGCTTCGATGCCTTGTGGGATCTCTTTGTAAATACTAAACTATTTTATGAAGTATGTTAAACTTGTTTACTAAGTTCTTAGGGCTATTGGTTTGTTGTTGTCTGTATCTGAGCGGAGAGTCCTTCCCTGTTGCAAATGCCCAGAGTGTTTCGGAAAATTCAAGTAGACCAAATAGAATTGGTTTTCGCCAGTTTCAATTGGCCCAACAGGACAGCTTAGAAAATGATTCTTCTGCGTCAGATATCGTTGCTGAAGAATCGAGTGGTTCTGAAAACACCACTATGGATTCAAGCGGTGCTTCCGAAACGAACTCGAATGAGGAAACAGACGATTCTAGTGAAACAACCGACGAGTCAAGCAATGAGACCAGTGAAGAATCTTCGGAGAAAATGTCACAGGATGCGGATCAAGACAAAGATTTGAAAGGTTCAAGAGATGAATCTACGGGTAAAAGTAAAAAAGAGATTGCTGAGTCTCCTATTTCCATCAAGTGGTTTCAGCCAGAGTTTATGTCTTTGGAAGATCCAAAGGGCAAAAAAAGAAAACGGAAAGTTCAGTTGTACAAAGTGACACTTCAAGGTCGTTTGGAAAAGAATGCCAAAATTTTTCTGGGAAAACGCACTTTCTTTGTGAGGCATCGATCTGTAAAAAGATATGTAACTACAAAGCTTCTAAGAAAAAAATCTCGGCGAGTGGGTTTGGATAAAGATGGGTACTTTAAAATTCCGCTATATGTCCCAGAAGGATTGTTGCAAGTTCCCATTCTTTTAAGGAAAGGAAAAAAAAGAGATCAGTTTAAAGTTCAGATCAACGTAACCAAGGAAAGTGCGGTAGTTAAAGATGCAGAGGTTCTTTATAAACCTT